>JARXAQ010000196.1 GCA_029865825.1 Rhizobium sp. | reverse complement strand
GAAGCCTCCAAGGGCCGCAACCCGTCCACCGGCGCTGAAGTCGATATCCCGGCTCGCAACGTTCCGAAGTTCACGGCCGGCAAGGGCCTGAAGGACGCTGTCAACAGCTGATCCGTCGTGACCGTCGCCACCCTTCGGTGCGATGGTCAGCTGACATCTCTGAAGCCCGGCCTTGTGCCGGGCTTTTTGTTGTCTTGCACTGCAGCATGGCTTGTCTTATCTCTGTCATGTCGGGTTTCCGACATTCGTTCTCAGGGCGGGGTGCAATTCCCCACCGGCGGTAAGGGGGCAGCCCTCAAGCCCGCGAGCGCCTACCCATTTCCCGGCAACGGGAAGGGCAGGGTCAGCAGATCCGGTGTGATTCCGGAGCCGACGGTTAAAGTCCGGATGAAAGAGAATGAGGTCAGGTGGAGGCGCATATCCCGTGAACGGGAAGGCGTCCCTGCTGCATGTCGTCGCCCCGTTTTCCGGAGCGGCGCTGTCGTCCTCGTCTGTCCTGATTTGTGTTGGTCCTTTTGGAAAAAGGAAAAGTGACATGAATCAGAGCTCCGTATCGCTCTTGCGTTCCCGCGCCGTCCTCGGTGCCGGTTTTATGGTGCTCGCCGGCATCGCCTTTGCATTGCTCAATGTCGTCACGCAGTGGCTGGCCATGACGCTGGCCTTCCCGCCGGCCTCGACTGCCTTCTGGCAATATGGCTTTGCGCTCGTCCTCTCTCTGCCACTGCTCTTCCGTCTCGGCCTGCGTGCCATGAAGACGGCCTATCCCGTCCGCCATATCTTGCGCGTCCTGCTTGCCGCCTTCGGCGTCCAGGCCTGGGTGACGGGTCTTGCCACAGTACCGATCTGGCAGGCGATCGCGTTGGTCATGACGTCGCCCTTCTTCATCATCATCGGCGCCCGCCTCTTCCTCGGCGAAACGGTCGGCCGCGACCGCTGGTTGGCCACGCTCGCCGGCTTTACCGGCGCCATGATCATCCTGCAGCCCTGGTCCGACACGTTCACGTTGGCAGCGCTCTTGCCTGTCCTTTCGGCTCTGCTCTGGGGTGGATCTTCGTTGATCATGAAGAACCTGACGCATTACGAGGCGCCGGAGACCGTGACCGTCTGGCTGCTCGTCCTGCTGACGCCGATCAACGCGGGTTTGGCGGCTGCCTCCGGATTTGCCGTGCCGGAAGGCCTGGCACTCTGGCTGCTGCTCGCAGCCGGACTGCTGACCGCCATCGGCCAGTACCTGTTAACGCTCGCCTACAATGCTGCAGACGCCGCCTACGTTCAGCCCTTCGACGACCTGAAGCTGCCGCTCAACGTCTTTGCCGGCTGGCTGGTCTTCGGCTACGCTCCGAGCGGGTATCTCTGGATTGGCGCCGTGCTGATCCTGGGTGCGTCGCTTTTCCTGATGTTGCGCGAGGCGCGGCGAGAGACGCGCGCGCAGTAATTCCTGTTGGCCCTGACACGGCGGTGCCCATTGTCATCGCCGTGTCATTCAGATGACGCAAAAGCCTTCTGTTCCCATTTCAGGAAACAGGAGGTTTCCCATGACATATCGTCTCTCCCGCGTCGCCTTGACCGCGGCACTTCTGACATCCGTGGCGCTGCCCGCCGCTGCCGAACAGGTCTTCAACCGCATCGCCGCCTTCCCGGTCGCCAGCAACCTGCCGGCAGACAAGGACAAGCTGTCCACCACCTCGGCAGAGATCGTCACCGCGTCCGAAGACGGCATGACGCTCATCTATTCCGATAGCCCGCTCGGCGCGATCGGCTTTGTCGACATCACCGATGCCAAGGCCCCGAAGACGGCCGGTGCGCTGATGATGGATGGCGAGCCCACCTCCGTTGCCGTTGCCGGCACCAAGGTACTTGCCGGCGTCAACACCTCCGAGAGCAAGACCAATCCGTCGGGCAAGCTCGTCGTCGTCGACATCGCCACCAAGGCGATTGAATCGAGCTGCGACCTCGGCGGCCAGCCGGATTCGGTTGCCGTATCGAAGGACAAGAGCTTCGTCGCCGTCGCCATCGAGAATGAGCGCGATGAGGAGGTCAGTGACGGTGACCTGCCGCAGATGCCCGCCGGTGACCTTGTCATCGCATCGCTGAAGGACGGCGTTGTCGATTGCGCCACGATCAAGCATGTTGCTTTGACCGGTCTGACGGAAGTTGCCCCTGACGATCCGGAGCCGGAATTCGTCGCGATCAACAACCTCGGCGAAATCGCTGTTACCCTGCAGGAAAACAACCACATTGCCATCATCGACGGCAAGACCGGCGAAGTGAAAGCCCATTTCTCCGCCGGCCAGATAGATCTGGCAGGGATCGACACCAAGTCTGACGGTGCCCTGAAGTTCGCCGGCAGCAAGGAAGGCGTCCTGCGCGAGCCGGATGCGGTCAAGTGGCTCGATGACGACCGCCTCGTCGTCGCCAACGAGGGGGACTGGAAGGGTGGCTCGCGCAGCTTCACCATCTTCGACAAGACCGGCAAGGTCGCCTACGAATCGGGTGCCTCGCTCGAACTCGCCATTGCTCAGATCGGCCATTTTCCTGACAAGCGCGCCAAGTCCAAGGGCGTCGAACTCGAAGGCCTGGAAACTGCCGCCTTCGGCGACCAGAAATATCTCTTTGTGCTCTCCGAGCGCTCCTCGATCGTCGGCGTCTACAAGGACACCGGTGCCGAGCCGGAACTGGTCCAGCTCCTGCCCTCCGGCGTCTCGCCGGAAGGCGCCATCGCCATCCCGGGTCGCAACCTGCTTGCCACCGCCAACGAAGTGGATCTCGGCGAAGACGGCGGCGTCCGTTCGCATGTGATGCTCTATAAGCTGGCCGAAGGCACGCCCGCCTATCCGACGATCCGGTCGGAGATGCTCGACGGCGCACCGATCGGCTGGGGCGCTTTGTCCGGTCTCGTCGGCGACGCCGAAAAGGCTGGCACCCTTTACGCCGTCAATGACAGCTTCTACTCGGCTCAGCCGACGATCTTCACGATCGACGCCAGCCAAAAGCCGGCTGTCATCACGTCGGCCCTGCCGGTCACCCGAGGCGGCTCTGCTGCCCAGAAGCTCGACATCGAAGGCATCACGCTGGATGGCAAGGGCGGCTTCTGGCTCGCCTCTGAAGGCGATCCGGCCAAGCTCGTCGGCCATGGCATCTACAATGTCGACGAGAAGGGCGAGATCAAGTCGGAGATCGGTTTCCCGGTCGAACTTTTGGCCGGCCAGACCCGCTTCGGCCTCGAAGGCATCACCAGCGTCGGCACCGGCGACGACATGACGCTGTGGATGGCTGTGCAGCGCGAATGGGGTGATGACGACAAGGGCATGGTGAAGCTTCTGTCCTACAACCCGAAAGCCAAGGAATGGGGCGCCGTCCACTACCCGCTGGAAAAAGCTGGTGAAGGCTGGGTCGGTCTCTCCGAAATCACCGCCCATGACGGCAAGCTCTACATCGTCGAACGCGACAACCAGATTGGCGACAATGCCAAGCTGAAGAAGCTCTACTCGGTGGACATCGCCAACCTGAAGCCCGCCAAGATCGGCGAAGCACTGCCGGTCGTCACGAAGCAGGAAGTCCACGACTTCCTGCCCGATCTGAAGGCTGCCACCAACGGCTACGCTCTCGACAAGCTCGAAGGGTTTGCCTTCGATGCGAGCGGCAAGGCTTTTGCGGTCACCGACAACGATGGTGTGGATGACTCGTCGGGCGAAACCCTGTTCTGGGAAGTGAACCTGCAGGGCACCAACTGATCGCCTCAGTGCGACCTTAGAAAACAAGAGGCCGGGTGATCGCTCACCCGGCCTCTTTTGCGCTGATCCGAAGGCAACTGTGGTTAACCACTCCCGCCTTTAATGGGTTGATTGTATTGGTCGACAACGTATCATCTGGATTGTATAGATGGAGATGTCGATGATCGCCCGTATTGTGAACGTCCTGCGACCGGTCTGCGTCGTGGCCACCATTGCTCTCGCGATGCTGTTCGCGCTCTGCTTCTGGGGTATTGAACTGGTGTCGACAGCGACACTTTGGAAGCTTTTCTTGACCTACCTCGCTCTGATGATCGGTTCGACGCTCGTTTGCTACATCGACGATCCCAGACGTATCACTGGTCGTTGAAGCTCAGAAGGGGCGCCCCATGAGGCGCCCCTTGGTTCGAGATTACCAGCGGTGATGCACATGCGGCGCGATCAGCCGGACATAGGTGTCCTTCGCGGCTGACATGACGTCTGCAGAGATCGCAGGAAGATCGGAAGCGGCCGCATTGGCCTTGGCCTGCTCGCCATTGCGGGCGCCGGGGATGACCACGGTGACGGCTTCATGCATGAGGATCCAGCGCAGCGCAAACTGTGCCATGGAGGCACCCGCCGGCACCAGCTTGCGGATCTCCTCGACGGCAGCAAGCCCCGTCTCGAACGGCACGCCCGCGAATGTCTCGCCGACATCGAAGGCCTCGCCATTGCGGTTGAAGTTGCGGTGGTCTTCGGCAGCAAACTGTGTGGCCGCTGTGATCTTGCCGGAGAGCAGACCACTCGCCAGCGGCACGCGGGCGATGACCGCAACATTGCGACGCTTGGCTTCCTGGAAGAACAGCCCGGCTGCACGCTGGCGGAACATGTTGAAGATGATCTGGACCGAAACGACACCCGGATATTCAATCGCCTTCAGGGCTTCCTCGACCTTTTCGACCGAGACGCCATAATGCTTGATCTTGCCGGCCTTGCGGATCTCTTCAAGCCCTTCGAACATCTCCGGACGGTAATAGACCTCGGTCGGCGGGCAATGCAGCTGCACGAGGTCGAGGCAATCGATTTCGAGGTTCTTCAGCGAGCGGTCGATGAAGGCTTCGATATTCGCCTTGGTATATCCATCGGCCACATGCGGATTGAGCCGGCGACCGGCCTTTGAAGCCACCATTGGCCGTTCTCCACCGCGTGTCTTCAAGACGTCGGCGATGATCTTCTCCGAACGGCCGTCGCCATAGACGTCGGCCGTGTCGATGAAGGTCATGCCGGCATCGAGAGCGGCATTCAGCGCGGCGCGGCCGTCGGCTTCGGAAACCTCGCCCCAGGAGCCGCCGATCTGCCAGGCGCCGAAGCCGATGTCGCTGACGGTGAAGTCCGTGCGGCCGAAGGAATGCTGTTTCATGTAACTGTCTCTCCCATGAGTGTCGCTGTGAGCTAGCAAGTGGGGCAGGGGGTTGCAAGCTTCAACGGCGGTGTTGTGATCCGATCGACCCTGGCGCGCGAATTGGAGGAGAGAAACCGGATACACGCCCGATGCCGAAGATGATCCGCAAGGGCGAACTGCCCACCAAGACCTGCCCCACCTGCAACAGGCCATTCGCCTGGCGCAAGAAATGGGAACGGGACTGGGATCGGGTCGTCTATTGCTCAGAACGCTGCCGTCGAAGCGGCAAGGCCGCTGCGAACGCCGAGTCCTAACTGGGCGCTGGCCTTTGAGGGGCAGGACCGCATCGCAGAGACGAACGGGAACATGCATGACCAATCCTGACGAACCGACCAACGCTCGCCTCGCTCTCTATGCGCTGCCGGCCCTGCCACTCGCGGCCATCGCGCTGCCCTTCTACATCGTCGTGCCAACCTTCTATGCGGACAATTTCGGTATCTCGCTGGCTGCGATCGGCGTTTTGCTGCTGGCGATCCGGATGATCGATGCCGTCACGGACCCGATCTTCGGTTGGCTCTCCGACCGCGTGCGCTCGCGCTTCGGACGTCGCCGGTTCTTCTTCGCGATCTCGACTCCGCTAACCGCGCTCTCTGCCTTCATGCTGTTCTGGCCACCGGTCGATGCCGGCCTCGTCTATCTCGGCCTCTGGGGTGTCGCCCTCTCCATCGGCGCCACCTGGTCGCTGCTCCCTTATACGGCCTGGGGTGCGGAACTCGCGACCGGTTACCAGGCGCGGGTGCGCCTTTCCGGATGGCGTGAAAGCGCGACCTTGATTGGCTCACTTCTCGCGATCACGCTGCCCTTCGTCGGCGGCCTCGACACGGCGACCGGCTTCCATGGCCTTGCCTGGCTGGCTGTCTTCATCGCGATTGTTTTGCCTCTCGCAGCGGCCATTTCCGTCTCGACAGTTCCCGAACCCACCGACCTGTCGACGCGCCGCCTGTCGCTCAAGGAGGGCGCCGCGCACCTGCGCCGAAACGGCCCCTTCCTGCGCCTCGCATCGGCCTTCCTCCTGAACAGCTTCGCCAATGCCGTGCCGGCTTCGCTGTTCATCTATTTCGTCGGCCAGCGATTGGGTGCGCCGGACTTTCAAGGCCCTTTGCTATTTACCTATTTTCTAT
>JARXAQ010000025.1 GCA_029865825.1 Rhizobium sp. | reverse complement strand
TCCGGATCGTCAGACGATGGCGTTGGTGCCGACGGGGCTCTGGTCGAGAACGCGGCGAACGGCGGCCAGACCTTGCGTCGAAATCGAGCGATCCCGGCCTTCGCTGAAGCCGATGCGGACGTGGTGGAAGGTCCGCGATGAGCGTGCCGGCTTGAACTCGTCCTCGTCGTCGATGAGGATATCGGCATCGAGAACCGCTTGTTTGAAGGTGCCTGATAGCCATGGCTCCGGCAGTTTCAGCCAGACGAAGGGCAGCTTCGGATGCGAGCGGAATTCATGCCCGGTGAACAGTTCCCGGACGATTGCTTCGCGCGCGGAGATTTCCGCCAGGACTTCAGTCCGGATATCATCTGCCGCCCCGGACAGGACAAGACGGGCCGAAAGTTCCGCGAGGAGAAAGGGGAGGCCGCCGCAAACCATCTTCTGGGTGACGCGGACGCGTTGGCTCATATGAGGGGGGCAAACGACCCAGCCGCCGCGCACGCCGGCGGCGACCGATTTCGACAGGCCGTTCAGAAGGAAGGTCCTGTCAGGCGCGAGCTCGGCCAGCAGGGGAATGCCATCGGCAATCATGCCGCCATAGAGATAGTCCTCGATCAGCCACACATTGTATTTGCGGGCGATTGCGACGATGTCCTTGCGGCGGGAGAGGGGTAGGCAGGCAAGTGTCGGATTCTGGCCGGACGACATGATGAAGGCCGCCTTCGGATGTTCGCGAGCGCAAACCCGTTCGAAATCCTCTGGCAAAATGCCGTCGGCGTCCGAGTCGACCAGAGCGATCTGGCGGCCCATCAGCATGGCGCTGCGCGAGACCTGCGAATAGGTCAGGTGTTCACAGACGACGCGGTCGCCGGTGCCGGTTACCGCTGCGATCACCGCATTGATCCCGGCATGCACCCCCATCTGCGGCAGGATCTGCGCTGCATCCGGTGACCAGCTGCCGCTGGAGAGCCAGCGCCTGCCGGCCTCCTGCCAGTCGGGCGAGAGGGTGCGGGTATAGCTCGAGATCTCGGATGGATGTGCCACCGCAATCTCGGTCATGATCTGGCCGACCACTGTCGCCTGGCCGACATCGATCGCAGCCGTCGTGTCGAAGCGCAACTTGCCGGGTGGCGGCGTGATGGCCCGCGTTCCGCCATAGGTGATTGTCACCGGATCGCGCGGCGTCGCCAGCGGATCGGCCGTGTCTGCCTGCACATAGGTGCCACGCCCGACCTCGCCGCTGACAAGGCCGCGCTCGCGGAGCAGGGCATAAGCCCGGGATATTGTCCCTATTGTCACTCCTACATCATAGGCCAAATCCCGCTGCGGCGGGAGTTTCATTCCTTGGGTGAGAGTCCCTGATTTGATTGCGCTTTCCGCATCATCTGCGATGCGGACATAGAGCGGACCGTGACCGGTGGTGAGGGAGGGGAGCCAGTGTGTCATGGGGACAATTCTTTATATTGTCACCGTCAATAAGTCAATTCATACCACTCTTCAGTGCCATTCGATCTCCTGAAATGAGTGATATGATGACAATAGATACAATGTCTGGTGCCACCCCGGAATCCACACCCGTCAAGGCGGGTAGCCTCTGGCGCCCGTTGGTTCTCAGGTTTCTGGCATGGCGCGGGAAAGCGCGATCCAGGCAGGACCTTCACGACCTCACCGAGGATCAGTTGCGCGACATCGGGTTGACGGTGGATCAAGCGCGCCGGGAGTCGAGGCGCAGTTTTCTGGTCCGCCTCGACGGACCAATCTCTCCGCCGCTGTGATCAGCAGTCCTTCGAGCCCTTGGCCCAGCGGACCACGTCCTGCCGGACGCGCGGCGCGATGGCTTCGCCCATCATCGGGCCGAATGCATCAAGGCGCGCCGGTCTGCCCTCCGCCTGGACGACCAGCAGCGGGCGGATGTCGCTCGAGCCCTTGCGCACCAGCAGGATGCGCGGGCGGCCTGAGAAAGATGTGAGTTCGGGTGCGAGCGAATATGCTTTGAAGGCCGGGTCACCCGACTTGAACCAGCAGCGATTGGCGCCGACGGCAACCAGTTCCATGACGTCGAGCGCGGACTGTCCCGACGCCGGACGTGGCGGCGGAGTATCCGACTTGCAGGCGGCAAGCGCTGCGGCGGCGATCATGACGAGGGAAAAGCTGAGGCGGCGCATGGCGATCTTTCGGCTGTGTGCCGCCTCTCTAACATTCACAGGGTTAAGCGAACCTTACCTCAGGCTGCTATGACGTCCAGCGCCGAGGCGAAAATGCCGCGACCATCATTACCGCCATGGGCGGCTTCGATCAGGTTTTCGGGATGTGGCATCATGCCGAGCACGTTGCCCTTGTTATTCACGAGGCCGGCGATGCCGTTCATCGAGCCGTTCGGGTTGGTGCCCTCGGCATAACGGAAGACGACCTGGCCTTCGCCTTCGATCGCCTTCAGCGTCTCCGCATCGGCGAAATAATTGCCGTCGTGGTGGGCGACCGGGGAGCGGATGATCTGTCCCTTGGCGTAGGCGCGGGTGAAGTCGGTGTCGGCATTGACGACTTCCAGCTTGATTTCCTTGCAGACGAATTTCAGGGACTGGTTGCGCATCAGGGCGCCCGGCAGCATGCCGGCTTCGACCAGGATCTGGAAGCCATTGCAGACGCCAATCACCTTGACACCCTGTTCGGCCTTGTCCTTGATCGCCTGCATGACGGGCATGCGCGCAGCAATCGCGCCGCAACGCAGATAGTCGCCATAGGAGAAGCCGCCCGGGATGACGATCAGGTCGACATCCGGGATCTCGGTCTCGGTCTGCCAGATGGTGACGGGCGCATGGCCGGAGATCTTGGTCAGTGCCGCGATCATGTCACGGTCACGATTGAGGCCTGGGAGCTGAACGACGGCTGATTTCATGGCTGGGGCTCAAACCTTGCTTGGGCTTCCTGGAACTCCCGCAGCTCCAGGCGATTTTCGATTCGATCCAGACGCGTCTCATGACGAGCAAGCGTCGTGTGGATGTTGTGAATGTCCTGATGCACCGACACCAGGGTCCCGCGCATGGCATTCATGTCCGCTTTGAGCTCTCGTTGGCCCAGTTTGATGTCCGCTATGTCTGCGTGAACTCTTTTCAGACGCTCGAACATCAATTCGCTGGTTACTTCGGCCATCACGGCTCTCCTTCAACCCTTAGGCGATGGAGATAGTATAATTCTCGATAACCGTGTTGGCGAGGAGCTTTTCGCACATGGCCTTGAGGTCGCTTTCGGCCTTCGCCTTGTCAGTGCCTTCGACTTCGAGATCGAAAACCTTGCCCTGGCGAACCTGGCCTACGCCATCAAAACCGAGGGCGCCGAGTGCGCCTTCGATGGCCTTGCCCTGTGGGTCGAGGACGCCGTTCTTCAGGGTAACGGTGACACGTGCCTTGATCACTGATCTCTTCTCCGAAGCTTACTTGACGAGAACCGGGCCGGTGCCACGGATCGGTTCGTTTTCATTGATGATGCCGAGCCGGCGCGCAACTTCCTGATAGGCTTCGAGGAGGCCGCCCAGATCCTGACGGAAGCGGTCCTTGTCGAGCTTCTCACGTGTCTCGATGTCCCAGAGGCGGCAGCTATCCGGCGAGATTTCGTCGGCCAGAATAATGCGCATCATGTCGCCTTCGTAAAGGCGGCCGCATTCGATCTTGAAGTCGACGAGCTGGATGCCGATGCCGAGGAAGAGGCCCGAGAGAAAGTCGTTGACGCGGATGGCAAGCGCCATGATGTCGTCGAGCTCGGCGGGGTTGGCCCAACCGAAGGCTGTGATGTGCTCTTCCGAAACCATCGGGTCGCCGAGGGCATCGGATTTATAGTAGAATTCGATGATCGAGCGCGGCAGTACGACGCCTTCCTCGATGCCGAGGCGTGTCGAGAGCGAGCCGGCGGCGACATTGCGCACGACGATTTCGAGCGGGATGATCTCGACTTCCTTGATCAGCTGCTCGCGCATGTTCATGCGGCGGATGAAATGGGTCGGAATGCCGATCTTGTTCAGATGCGTGAAGACGTATTCGGAGATTCGGTTGTTCAGAACGCCTTTCCCGTCGATGACTTCATGCTTCTTCTTGTTGAATGCCGTTGCATCGTCCTTGAAGAACTGGATCAGCGTGCCGGGCTCGGGACCTTCATAGAGGATCTTTGCCTTGCCCTCGTAAACGCGGCGGCGACGGTTCATGGGTGGTTTTCTCTGTTGTTGGCATCCCGGCGCAAAAGCGCGGACGCAGTGGATCGGTCGTTGAAGCGGTCCCTTAACGGAAAACCTTGGTTTTCACAATGCAGCAGTTCACCCCTTCCTGCCAAAACGTCGCGGCCAAAGCGGGTGCCTTGGAATCGCAGAAGTTTGCATTGCACTTTGTACTCCCTTTTGATTAATGGGGGAAACATTACCGCGCAACGACGGCACAAAATGGGAGATTGAGATGAGCGGCATTGGTGATCGCGAAAAGGCGTTCGAAAACAAGTTCGCACATGATCAGGAGCTTCGCTTCAAGGCGGAAGTCCGTCGCAACAAGCTGATCGGACTCTGGGCCGCCGGCCTGCTCGGCAAGGCCGACGCCGATGCCTATGCCAAGGAAGTCATCGCTTCCGATTTCGAAGAGGCCGGCGACGAAGACGTCTTGCGCAAGCTTAAGGCCGACCTCGCCGCTGGCGGCGTGACGGTCACCGACGAGGAGCTGCGCGCCAAGATGGTCGATTTCCTCGGCCAGGCGATCGATCAGATCCAGAACAGCTGATCAACCATCGGTCACGCTAGACCCGATCCGTCCAGGCTAACCGGCCCGGGCGGATTTTCTTTGCGCCTGCAATCGCAACGTCGTTTGCTCGAAATCGGTCGGTCGGGCGAGACCATAGCCCTGCAGCACATCGCAGCCGAGGCGTTTGAGGATGCGGGCATGCTCCTCCGTCTCGACACCCTCCGCTACGACCTTGATCTTCAGAGACCGGGCAATCTGGATAATCGACATGACCAGGACGCGCTGTTCCTGGCTTTCCGGCAAGTGCTCGATCAGCTGCCGGTCGATCTTGAGCGTGCCCGGTTTCAGGTTGAGCAGGCCCACGATCGAGGCATGGCCGGTGCCGAAATCGTCAATCTCGATCCCGATGGACAAGCGGCGGAGCGTCTCCAGATTCGTGCGGACGACTTCGTCCTGGCGATCGAGGAAGACGCTTTCCAGCAGTTCGAAGGACACGGTTCCCGGCCGGATGTCGAGTTTGGCGAGGCCTTTGGCAAGATCGGGATCGTTCAGGCGCCGGGCCGAGACATTGACCGATATCTTTGGCATCTCCAGTCCGATCCGCGTCCATCGGGCGACATCTGCCAGGGATTTTTCCAAGATGATGCGGTCGATCTGGGCAAGAACGCCGCAATCCTCGGCGACCGTCAGAAAGCGATCCGGCCCGAGAATCCCGTGCTGGGGATGTTTCCAGCGGGCGAGGCATTCGGCCCCGGTGATCGCTCTGCTGCGCGCATCGAACTGCAGCTGATAGTAGGGCACGATCTCGTCGCGCTCTAATCCGCGCAGCAACTCGTCGGAGAGGCGATGCGCGTCGACGAGCATGCTGCGGCTGGACGGCTTGTAGAATTCGTAGCGGTTGCGACCGAGATTTTTTGCGTTGTAAAGGGCAATGTCGGCATTTTGCAGCAACTGGCGCGGATCGGCGAGGCGGTCGGTCGAATGGGCAATGCCGATGCTGGCGCCGAACCTGCATTCATGTCCGCCATACCATACCGGCTGGCGCATGGCGGCGATGATGCGGGTCGCCACATCCGACAGCGGCGCGCAGGCGCCGTCGTAGGCGATCAGCAGAACGAATTCGTCGCCGCCGATGCGGGCAGCAAAATCAGTGCTGCGGATGTTTTCACGCAGGATGCGGGCGGCATGCTGCAGCATGGCGTCACCGGCGCCGTGGCCCAGCGTATCGTTGATCTGCTTGAAACGATCCAGGTCGATATGCAGGACCGCGATGCCTTGGCGGTCGAGCCTCGGTGTCGCGCGCCATGCGTCGATCTCATCTTCCAGATAGCGGCGGTTGGGCAAGCCGGTCAGGTAGTCGTGCAATGCGGAGTGTTCGGCGGCGACACGCGTCCGGTCGAGTTCGTCGTTGCGCGCTTCCGCCAGTCCCTTCTGACGCTCCAACTCTTCGCGCAAGCGCCGATCTTCCGTCACGTCCCAGTTGACGCCGATCATCTTCAGTCGGCCGTCATGGTCGACATAGGGCAGGCTGTTGGCGCGGATATAGCGGACGCCGCCGTCGCGGGCGATGATTCGGTAGTCGTCCGCGAAGGGTTCGCGAAGGGCGATCCGTTCTGTGACATGGGCAATCGTGCGCTCGCGGTCGGCCGGGTGCAGCTTGTTTTCCCAGAAATCGCCAATCTGGATGTCTTCGTCCGTCTCGACCTCGAAGATCCGGCGCATGGCATCGTCCCAGATGCTGATGCCGGCGTCGAAGTCGGTCTCGAAGACGCCGATTCGCGAGATGTCGAGTGCGAGCCTGAGGCGGCGCGACAGACCCTCTTGCCACTCCTCTTGTGCCTTGCGCGCCGTGACGTCCGTGTCTGTGCCGGTGATGCGAAGAGCGCGGCCCTGTTCGTCCGTCTCGATACAGGCGCCGCGACATTCGATCCAGATATAGTGTCCGTCGCGGTGGCGCTCGCGGTATTGGAATGTCAGGTAGTCCGGATCGCCGGCATTCTGCCTCTCGATACAGTGGAGGACGTGCTCACGGTCATGGGGATGAACCAGTTCGAGCCATTCTTCGGTCGTCGCCGGCGTGGGGTCTTCCGGTGCGAGACCGCGGATCCTGCGCCAGATTTCGGAATAGTAGTAGTCGCCGGTGCTGCGCTGGTCCCAGACCCCGGATTCGGAGGAAACCAGGGCGTGATTCCAGCGACTTTCACGGGTCGCCAGATCGTCGAGCTCGGTCTTCAGCCCCGTGATCTCGGCGAGTTGCACGAGGATCGTGTGGGTCGCGGAGTGAGCCACGAGGGAGATGGAGGCGATGAAGTGGCGCGCAGGTTCCGACTTGATCCGCAACTCCGTCTGCGATGCTTGACCCGAGACAAGCAGCTTGGCGGTCGCCAGACTGAGTGCACCGATACCCTCGGCGTCGAGATAGGCGGAGAAATGGTCGCCCGTGATGCCCGTTTCGGCCAGCAGGGCGCTCATGGCCGGATTGCGTTGA
>JARXAQ010000347.1 GCA_029865825.1 Rhizobium sp. | reverse complement strand
AGATCATCACGGCGCCGGAGGGGCGGCATTATTTCGGCCACGGCGCGTTCTCGCCCGATGGCCAGCTTTTTTACGCCAGCGAAAACGACTTCGACGCCAATGCCGGGGTCATCGGGATCTATGACTGCCTGTCGGGTTTTGAGCGTGTTGGCGAAGTGCCCGCCCATGGCATCGGCACGCATGACATCACGGTTACGGCAGATGGCATGCTGGTCATCGCCAATGGCGGCATCGAGACGCATCCGGATTTCGGCCGCACCAAGCTCAACCTCGACCATATGGACCCGTCATTGGCGCTGGTGGATGCGAAGAGCGGCGATCTGATCCAGAAACACGCTTTGCCCGCCGAACTGCGCCAGCTCTCCACCCGCCATCTGGATATCGCCGAGGATGGCAAGATTTGGTTTGCCTGCCAATATGAGGGGCCGCGCACGGACCGGCCGCCGCTGGTCGGGCATTTTTCCAAGGGCGAAGCGCTTTCCTTCATCTCCCTGCCGGAGGCGACCACCGACAGGCTCGGCAATTATGTCGGCGCGATTGCCGTGAACCGCGCCCAGGGTCTGGTCGGCATCGCCTCGCCGAAGAACGGGCTCTGGGCTGTGCTTGACGGTCGCGACGGACGGCTGATCTCGGAAACGGTGCTCCCCGACGCTGCCGGCATCGCGCCGTCACCGGAGAGTTTCGCCGTCTCCTCCTATCGCGGCGACTTCCTCGATCGGGTGCATCGTGTTGCCTGGGACCAGCATATCGTCCGGCTGTGATCGCGATTGTCGGCCCCATCTGGCAAAGGGCCGCCCCCTGCCCTAGTTAGGGTCCATGCGCACCATTCTCACCTATGCCGTCTTCATCTTCGTCGTGGTCACCGCCGGGCTTGTCTCGGGTCTTGGCAATATGCCGGGTGACTGGTATGCGGCCCTGCAGAAGCCGTTTTTCAACCCGCCTGCCTGGCTGTTCGGCCCTGTGTGGACGACCCTCTACGTGCTGATCGGTATTGCCGGTGCGCGGATCTGGATGCGGGCGCCGAAATCGGCCGCCATGCAGCTGTGGTTTGCCCAGCTTGCCGTCAACGTGTTGTGGTCGCCGGCCTTTTTCGGGTTGCAGAACCCGGAACTGGGACTGGTCGTCATTGCCGGCATGCTGATCACCATCATCGGTTTCATGATCAAGGCCCGGCCGGTCGATCGGGTCTCGACGCTGCTGTTCATCCCCTATCTTGCCTGGGTTGCCTTTGCCGGCCTGCTCAATCTCAGCATCGCCTGGCTCAACTGAAAACTCGTTCATGAGTGCTTGCATGCCTTATTCCTGCGTGCCAATTTCGCGCCGAAGGGGCATCAAGCATGACAGAAATCGATCCTGATACCGTCGAGGCGCGCATTCGACGCAGTTTTGCGCGCCAAGGCGCGATGGAAACGCTGGGGGCGGAGCTTTCGCGTATCAGCCAGGGTGTCGTGGAGATCGAGATGGAATTCGATCCCAAGCTCACCCAGCAGCACGGCTTCCTGCATGCCGGCGTGATTTCGGCCGCCCTCGATACGGCCTGCAGTTATGCGGCCTATACGATGGTCGAGCCCGAAGTCTCGCTGCTGACAATCGAATTCAAGGTCAATCTGATGTCGCCGGGCCGGGGCGAACGTTTTCTGTTTCGCGGCGAGATCACCAAGCCCGGCTCCAACATCATCGTTGCCGATGGACGCGGCTATGCGCTGACCGACGGCCCGGCGAAACTGATTGCCTCGATGACCAGCACCTTGATGGTGATCCGCGGACGGGAGGGGATTTCCGGATGAGCTACGAGATGAAATCGATTGCGGGCAGGAACGTGCTCTTCGTCATGGCGGCAGATGCCGAATATGGTGTGTTCCTGCGCACGCGCATCTCGCCGCTGATGTCCGGCGTAGGCCCGGTCGAGGCCGCCGTGGTGCTGACCAAGGAACTGGCGCGGCTCGCCATCCATGACGACCTGCCGGATCTCGTCGTCTCGCTTGGGTCTGCCGGCTCGGCCAAGCTCGAACAGGCCGAGGTCTACCAGGTCTCATCTGTCTCCTATCGCGACATGGATGCCTCGGCCTTTGGGTTTGAGAAGGGCAAGACGCCGTTTCTCGACCTGCCTATTGCCGTCGAACTGCCGTTGCGCATTCCCGGCATTCCGGCAGCCAGCCTCTCCACCGGCGCGAATGTGGTCTCGGGTGCTGCCTATCAGTCGATCGATGCCGATATGGTCGAGATGGAAACCTTCGCGATCCTGCGCGCCTGCCAGAGTTTCGGCGTGCCCCTGATCGGCTTGCGCGGCATTTCCGACGGGCGCCACGACGTCAACCACATCGACGACTGGACCCAGTATCTGCACATCATCGACAAGAAGCTGGCGCTGGCCGTCGACAGCCTGCAGACCGCACTCGAAGACGGTGTCTTCTGGTTCTGAGGCCCCACGCGGCACTGCAGTGCAAAAAATCGAGGCGTGCTCGGCATTCTGGCATTGAAACAGCGGCCCTTTTTCTTTAAAGGCTCGCCATGACCCAGACAGCACATCCCGACAGCGTCCTCATCGTCGATTTCGGCAGCCAGGTAACCCAGCTGATTGCCCGCCGTGTCCGTGAATCCGGCGTCTATTGCGAAATCGTCCCCTTCCAATCGTCCGAAGAAGGCTTCCACCGGTTGAAGCCCAAGGCGATCATCCTGTCGGGAAGCCCCGCTTCCACGCTGGATGAAGGCAGCCCCCGCGCACCGCAGGTGCTGTTCGACAGCGGTCTCCCGATCTTCGGTATCTGCTATGGCCAGCAGACCATGTGCGCCCAGCTCGGCGGCAAGGTCGAGGGTGGCCATCACCGCGAATTCGGTCGCGCCTTCCTCGAGGTCGAGCAGGATTGCACCCTCTTCGAAGGACTCTGGTCTGTCGGCTCCCGTCACCAAGTCTGGATGAGCCATGGCGACCGCGTCACGGCAATCCCGCCGGGCTTCCGGGTGCTTGCCACCTCGTCCAACGCACCCTTTGCCTTCATCGCCGACGAAGCGCGCAAATATTACGCCGTGCAGTTCCATCCTGAGGTCGTGCACACGCCAGATGGCGCCAAGCTGATCCAGAACTTCGTGCAGAACATCGCCGGCCTGAAGGGCGACTGGACCATGCATGCCTATCGCCAGAAGGCGGTCGAGCAGATCCGCGCCCAGGTCGGCGACAAGCGCGTCATCTGCGCTCTCTCGGGCGGCGTCGACTCGTCCGTCGCGGCGCTGCTGATCCACGAGGCCGTCGGCGACCAGCTGACCTGCATGCTCGTCGACCACGGCCTGATGCGCAAGAACGAGGCGGCGGATGTCGTCGCCATGTTCAAGGAACATTACAACCTGCACCTCATCCATGTGGATGCCGTCGACAAGTTCGTCGGCGAGCTGGAAGGAGTTTCCGACCCGGAAACCAAGCGCAAGATCATTGGCCGCCTGTTCATCGAGACCTTCGACGAAGAAGCCAAGAAGCTCGGCGGCGCGGATTTCCTCGGCCAGGGCACGCTCTACCCGGACGTCATCGAAAGCGTCTCGTTTACCGGCGGCCCTTCGGTGACGATCAAGAGCCACCACAATGTAGGCGGCCTGCCCGAGCGCATGAAGATGCAGCTCGTCGAGCCGCTGCGCGAACTGTTCAAGGACGAAGTCCGTGTGCTCGGCCGCGAGCTCGGCCTGCCCGATAGCTTCATCGGTCGCCACCCCTTCCCAGGTCCGGGCCTTGCCATCCGCTGCCCCGGCGGCGTGACGCGTGAGAAGCTGGATATCCTGCGCGAAGCCGATGCCATCTATCTCGATGAGATCCGCAAGGCCGGTCTCTATGACGCGATCTGGCAGGCCTTTGCCGTGCTGCTACCGGTGCAGACCGTCGGCGTCATGGGCGATGGCCGCACCTATGAATTCGTCTGTGCGCTGCGCGCCGTGACCTCGGTCGACGGCATGACCGCCGATTTCTACCACTACGACATGGAATTCCTCGGACGTGCGGCCACCCGTATCATCAACGAAGTCCGCGGCATCAACCGCGTCGTCTACGATGTGACCTCGAAGCCGCCCGGGACCATTGAGTGGGAGTGAGGCGTTAATCTCACAGCTGTTTGGACAACAAGACGGAGGGCCAGTGCCCTCCGTTTTTTGTTCCGTCGATCGGTGTCAGAAGCCGAAGGATTGTTGCGCCGGCGGAGCGGGGGCCAGATGTACGCCTTCCATTTCCAGCATGCGGCGCTTGGACTCTGTGCCGCCGGGCGCTGAGAACCCGCCCAGCTTGCCGCCGGCTGCGAGAACGCGGTGGCAGGGGATGATCAGGGGAACCGGATTGCGGGCCATGGCCTGGCCAATATCGCGCGCGCCCTCCGGCCCGAGGCCAAGTTCTCTCGCGATCGTTCCATAGGTCGTGGTTTGCCCCCAACCGAGGCTGCGTGTCACGGCGTAGATGTTCTGGAAGGCTGCGGTCTGGATGGAGAGGTCAAGCTCCAAATCGGCGAAGACAACCTGCTCGCCCGAGAAATAGCGCCGCGCAAGCGCAATTGCATGCTCGATGGCCGGCGTGGGTTCTGCCTGCCGGGCGTCACCGAGCCACTTGCCAAAGCGGCCTTCGAGCGCCGCCACAGTGTTGGCCGGCAGGTGAAAACGCGATATGCCCGCCCCATTCCAGGCAATGCCACAGAAACCGAGGGCGCAATCAAAAATGGCATACCGCTGAACGGTCATTCGTCCTCCGCCGCTCCTACCAGATATGGCACCGCAACTGACTTGCGTGAGGGCGAAGGATTGCATCCTGCCGGATTTCAATCAATCCGGCTTTTGACCTTGGCGTGACAAAACGGCGGCCGGAAAATCAATCCGGGTCGTAGGGCAGCGTGCTCGGTACAGCGCTTAGCGGATGCGGCCGAAAACCTCCGGGTCGATCCCCAGTGTGGTGAGGTCGCGGACGTCCGGCTTGCGGTGGTTCTCGACAGCCGCCGAGGCAGCGACGGCAGCGCCGAAGATTGCAAGAGCGCGGCTGAAGCGATTGGTGCGGGTGGCGTTTCTGATGGACATGGCAAAACTCCTTGTGCGTCGCAGCATAGATGTGCCTGAGTGCCGCCTCGCACAATGCACAACTCGTCAATTCAGCCACGCTGCCATTGCATATCGGCATCCGCCGATTCTGCGCCTTGCCAGGTCCGCCGGGCTCTTGCTATCCGTTTGGCCACGAACAGGAGAATGGCGCATGCCCACGACCATCTACGGCATCAAGAACTGCGACACGATGAAGAAGGCCAGGACCTGGCTGGACGACCACGGCGTGGCGCATGACTTTCATGACTACAAAGCCAAGGGCGTGGACGCGGCGACCCTTGATGGTTGGATCGGCAAGGTGGGCTGGGAGGTGTTGCTCAACCAGGCCGGCCCGACCTTCAAGAAGCTGCCGGACGACCGCAAGGAAGGCCTCGATGCCTCGAAGGCCAAGGCGCTGATGCTGGAGCAGCCATCGATGATCAAGCGGCCGGTGCTCGATGTCGACGGCACGCTCACCGTCGGCTTCAAGCCGGAAGTCTATCAGCAGACATTCAAAGCTTAAAGCCATGGCCAAGACCACCCGCGCCACGCAGTTTCTCGACAAGGCCGGTGTGGCCTATACCACGGCAACCTACGACTACGACCCGAATGCCGAGCGCATCGGGCTTCAGGCGGCAGAAGCGATCGGCGAACATCCGTCGCGTGTCTTGAAGACGCTGATGGCCGAGCTCGATGGCAAGCCGGTCTGCGTCGTCGTTCCCTCCGACAAGGAGGTGTCGATGAAGAAGCTGGCGAGCGCCTTCGGCGGTAAGTCAGCGGCGATGATGAAGCCGGCGAATGCGGAAAAGCTCACCGGTTTCGTCGTCGGCGGCATCAGCCCCTTCGGACAGAAGAAACAGGTCCCCACCGCAATCGAAATTACGGCGATGGACGAGGCGTTCGTCTATATGAATGGCGGTCAGCGCGGCCTGCAGGTGCGGCTGTCGCCAAAGGATGCGCTGGCAGCATTGGGCGCAATTTCGGCGCCGCTTGTAGCCTAGCGGATGACGAGAGGGCGTGTTAGGCCTGCAGCCTCAGGTGGGGGACCCCGGACATGACTGTAATTCTCAAGGCAATCCTGGCGCTTGCCGGTCTCGGCATCGTCTTCCTCGGCCTCAATATCGGTTTCGGCGGCATCCAAACACTCGGCCTGCAGGGCAATGGCGCCTTTATCGAGGTGACGGATCCCTCGCTCTTCTCCATCCGTGACAGCCATGTGCGCTTCATTGGCGGCGTCTGGCTTGGCGTCGGCCTTTTGTTCGTCGCGGCAGCCTTTCGCCTGCATCAGCTGCGGGGCGCCGTTCTCGCCGCCATCGGCATGATCTTTATCGGCGGCCTCGCGCGGTTTTCCGCACCGAGCCTCGTGCCGCTGGCAGGCGCCGATCTCCTGCCGTCGCTGCTGGCGGAGCTCCTTCTCTTTCCCCTGCTCGGGCTCTGGATCGTCAAAGCCACCCCGCGGACGGTCGCTTAAGCCTTACGATCACCACAGCCCTTCAAATTGCCTCACGCATGCCCTAAGTCGGGTGTGTCGCGACAGAAGGAATGCCCATGACCCTCCCCGATTTTTCCGCCTCCATTGATCCTGCCAAACTCGACAAGCTCGCCGAAGTGGCGATCAAGGTTGGCCTGCAGTTGCAGGAAGGCCAGGACCTGGTGCTGACCGCGCCGCTCGCCGCGGTGCCGCTGGTGCGGCTGATCACGGCGCATGCGTACAAAGCCGGTGCCGGCGTGGTCACCACCTTCTATTCAGACGAAGAAACCACGCTTTCGCGATATCGGCACGGCCATGACGCCAGCTTCGACCGCGCGTCGAATTGGCTCTATGACGGCATGGCAAAAGCCTATGAGAACGGCGCTGCCCGTCTTGCGATCGCCGGCGACAACCCGATGCTGCTTGCATCGGAAGACCCTGCCAAGGTCGGCCGCGCCAACAAGGCAAACTCCATCGCCTACAAGCCGGCGCTGGAACACATCTCCAATTTCGACATCAACTGGAATATCTGCTCCTACCCGAACCCGTCCTGGGCGAAGCTCGTCTTCCCGGACTTGCCGATCGAAGAGGCCGTGCGCAAGCTCGCCGACGCCATCTTCGCCGCCTCGCGCGTCGACCGCGACGACCCGATCGCAGCCTGGGCCGAGCACAATGCGGAATTGAAGAAGCGGTCTACCTGGCTCAACGGCGAGCGCTTCTCGGCGCTGCATTTCACAGGCCCCGGTACGGACCTGACGGTTGGTCTCGCCGACGGCCATGAATGGCATGGCGGCGCATCGACCGCCAAGAACGGCGTCACCTGCAATCCGAATATTCCGACCGAGGAAGTCTTCACCACACCGCATGCGCTGAAGGTGGAAGGCCATGTCTCCTCGACCAAGCCGCTCAGCCATCAGGGCACGCTGATCGACGACATCCGGGTGCGGTTCGAAGGCGGGCGTATCGTCGAGGCGAAAGCGTCGAAGGGCGAGGCCGTGCTCAACCGAGTGCTCGATACCGACGACGGCGCACGGCGTCTCGGCGAAGTGGCGCTGGTGCCGCATTCCTCGCCGATCTCGGCCTCGGGCGTCTTGTTCTACAACACGCTGTTCGACGAGAACGCCTCCTGCCACATCGCGCTCGGCCAGTGCTATTCGAAGTGTTTTCTCGACGGCGCCTCACTCAGCCAGGACCAGATCACGGCGCAGGGCGGCAACTCTTCACTCATCCACATCGACTGGATGATCGGCTCGGACAAGGTGGATATCAACGGCATCCGCGCCGACGGCTCCAAGGTGCCCGTCATGCGTCAGGGCGAGTGGGCCTGACGCATTCAGAGTTTCGTAAACTCGAACTAAAGCCTCGTCCTGTCGCCAGGGCGAGGCTTTCCTGTCAAAATCGAAGGCGGGATCAGCGGTAATAGACGATCTTGCCGCCATTCAGGGCCGTCTGGACCCAGAGCACGTTGTGCGTGGCGATCCGGCGAGTCTCCAGTGCAGCCATCAGGTTCGGATCGCCGGTGACTTGGCTCTGTGCGAGCCGCAGGCTGTTGCCTGTCGGGTAGGTCACCTGGAGAGGAAGATGATCGCGGCCATAGGCATCCCCACCGCCTCCGAGGCCGGAGACCTGGATGGCCATGACATTGTCGTCGTATTGTTTGCCGAAAAGGATCTCTTGCGGGGTCCATGTGCGGGCTTCGACATAAGTCTCCGCCTGGGCGGCGGCCGCACCGAGGCTGGCCGCGACGGCAACGGCCAGCATTGCTCTTTTAATCATGATCATGCTCCTTCTGGATGCCAGATGTCTGGGAGACCATCCGGTGTCACAGATCATGTGGTCACGCAGCGAGCGGATTTCCAGCACAAGCACGTCGGTTTGCCCGATTGCGCGCAATTTATCTCGCAGCGACCGGATCCCGGCTTTGCCGCGGGTTCGACGTTGCTTCCGCCGGTCGATGGAAAAATCTCCGAAGGCGTTCGTACGGGTCGGCAATCATCCGGCCCGAACGATCCCTCGGGGTCGATCAGCCCTGGCGCGCCTTGCGGGCGGCATAGCGGCGGTCGCGTTCGGCCTTGCGGGCCGCTTCGTCGTCGATGACGCGGGAAATGCGTCCCTTTTCAGCAGCTTCGCGGGCGTCGACTTCGGCGCGGGCGGCGGCAGCGATGGCGGCCTGGCGCTCTTCGGCTTCGGCCTGTGCACGGGCCTTCTCTTCCGCCTTCAGACGGGCGCGTTCGGCTTGACGCTGCTCACGCGCTTCTGCGACGGCGAGACGTTCGGCCTGACGGGCTTCGTTCATCGGTTCGGCGGCTTCCTTGGCGGCCTTGTAGGCCTGCAACAGTGCAGCCTTGGCTTCGGCGGCGGTGCCGCGGCGCTCGGAAAGTCCATTGTCTCTGGTAAACTTCAAGTTCTGCTCCAGTCGGGGTGTATCAGTGGTGGTTCAGGGCTTTTGCGCGCGCTTGGCAAGCAGCGCCGCCGTCACGCTTTCGCGATCATGGCGTTCCTTGGCGAGGCGGGCCTCGCGCAGGCGCAGGGTCTTTTCGTCACGGGCTGCGGTGATCGAATCCAATTCGTCGATCGCACGGCCGCGGGCCAGAAACTGCGATTGAGTCTTGGCAAAGGCGGCTTCGGCGTTCTGACGCGATTTGGTGAGATTCTCGGTCATGTGCTCTCCTTCGGAGGATTACCCCGCAAGGGGATAATAAAAAAGGCCAGGCGCATTGCCTGACCTTCCGTGGGATCGTGCTCTCGACAGTGCCAGTACATCCGTGGTCAAGGGAAAGCAGATCCCGGATCGATTAGGCAGCCTGCAGGTTGCAAGCCGACATCTTGCCCGACTTGTTGTCGCGCTCCATGTCGTAAGCGATCTTCTGGCCTTCAACGATTTCGCGCATTCCGGCGCGTTCAACAGCCGAGATGTGGACGAAAGCGTCCGGGCCGCCGTTGTCAGGCTGAATGAAGCCGAAGCCCTTGGTGGAATTGAACCATTTTACTGTGCCAGTGGTCATGATGAACCCTTTCATAGCGCATAGATTTTCCCCAGCGCGACTGCGCTGCGGACAGGATAACGATTTTTGAAAGGAAGTTTCGCTCAAAGCGCTGAAGCGCGGTAACCAAAGCCAGACAAACAAATATCGACAAACCAGATATATGAGACGCAGCCCGAAAAGTCAACCGAAAGTCGAAACTGTGGAAAATCTCGCGAAATTTTGCGGAGTTTTTCCTCATGAAAACAAAGGCAATCGCCGCGATTATTTTTTAGCTTTCGCAGATTTATTTCAAGCCCTTCGATGTGCCGCGCAGAAGTATTATCGCAATTCTGCCATGAACGCGCCGATTTGCAGGCTCTCGACAGCAGACTTCGCACGTTGAACACCGTACCGGCAAGACAGAGCGATGCTTGAACGGGCTCTAGAACAGCGTTCCCTGGCCGGTTGGCGCGTCGGGCTTCTTCGCTGGTTTTGGTTGGGACGATGGCTTTGCGGCCGCCATCGGTTCCGGCGGCGTCACGCCCTCGCCTGCCACGGCGGCAATCCGCCCGTCGGCGAATTCGATGGCGATCGCCTGGCCATGCGACAGCCCTGCCGCGCGCGACACCGGACGATCGGCGTCGTCGCGGATGACCGCATAACCGCGCTGCAGGACATTCTTGTAGGACAGAGATTGCAACACGCGATCCTGGGCGACGAGCGCCTGGCGCGCGCGACGAAGATCAACGTTCACCGCGCCATCGGCCCTGCGGCCGAGGCCTTCGAGACGGTCCCGCGCCCGTTCGGTCATCGCTTTCAGGCGCGCAGGCACTGCGTTCAAGGTCGCGTCGAACCGGTCGAGGCGGGCCTTGTTGCGGTCGAGCAGGCGCTCGATGATCCGGTCGGCCAGGGCAGAACGCTCGGCCAGCCGCTGACGGCGCTCGACGAGCCGACGCGCCAGCATGTCCGGCGACAGCTTGGATGCCGCCCGCTCGAAGCTGCGGCGCTTGTTCATGGTGTTGAGCTCGAGGCTGCGCCCAAGTCCGGCGGCGGCCTCGTCGAAGCGGCGGCGCGGCAGCGCGAGCAATTGGTCGAGCGAGGGCAGCGCCCGCACGAGCGCGCGCAGGTTC
>JARXAQ010000039.1 GCA_029865825.1 Rhizobium sp. | reverse complement strand
CCCTTGATCGGCTGCAGGCTCAGCAGCGACGCCACCACCCCTATCGGCGCCCAGATGGCGAAGTGAACCCAGGCGGGCAGGACGAAAACGAGGTCCGTCGCCATGAAGCCGCCGACCAGCACGTGGCCGAGCACCAGGATCACCAGATAGGCCGGCAAGTCATCGGCGCGGTGGTGATGATATTCCTCGCCGCAGGCGGCGCAGGTGTCGACAACCTTGAGATAGCTGCGAAACAGCTTGCCCGAGCCACAGGCCGGGCATTGGTTCAGCATGCCGCGCTTGATTGAGCGTCCAAGCGGCCGCTCGGTCTTGTCCGTACCGCCGAATTGCACCGTCATATCCGTCTGGTCGACCGTCATTCTGTCTCTCCGGGGCGTATCTGTCTCACCGTCTGGGCCGCGGCGGCCGCGTACCGGGCTGTTTCCTGCCCCGGCCGCCGGCCTTGTGGAAGGAGCGCGCGCCTGCCGGCATCTTGCGTCCTTCGCTGAGCATTTCGAAGCGCAGCGCACCGGCCAGAGGCACGGCTTCAACCAGTCGCACATCGACGGTATCGCCGAGCTGATAACCCAGTCCAGACTTCTCGCCCGTCAAGGCCTGGTGGGCTTCATCATAGATATAGTAGTCCCGACCCAGAGTTGACACCGGGATAAAGCCGTCTGCGCCAAATTGCGGCAGGCTGATGAACAGGCCCGACTTGGTGACGCCGCCGATCTTGCCCTCGAATTCTTCTCCGATCCGGCCCGCCAGGTGATGGGCGACCAGCCGGTTGACGGTGTCGCGTTCGGCTGCCATCGCGCGCCGCTCGAAGGTCGAGATCTCGGCTGCGATATCCTCGAGGCTCGCCTCTTCTTCCTGCGTGATGCCGCCTTCGCCAAGTCCGAGCGATCCGACCAGCGCGCGATGCACGATCAGGTCGGCATAACGCCGGATCGGCGAGGTGAAATGCGCGTATTTCATCAGGTTCAGCCCGAAATGGCCGATATTCTCAGGGCTGTAGATCGCCTGGCTCTGGCTGCGCAGCACCATCTCGTTGACGATGATCTGGTGCGGCGTGTCCTGCGCTTTCGCCAGAATGCCGTTGAACGAATTGGAGCGCAGGTTGCCGCCCTTGACCAGCGAGAAGCCGATCGTCGTCAGGAACTCGCGCAGCACCTCTTGCTTGGACAGCGTCGGCGCATCATGGATGCGGTAGACCAGCTTCTGGCGCTTCGCCTCCAGCGTCTCGGCCGCAGACACATTTGCCTGGATCATCATCTCTTCGATGAGCTTGTGGGCGTCGAGACGTTCCGGCACATGCACCCGGTCGACGGTGCCGTCGGGGTTGAGGATGATCTTGCGTTCCGGCATGTCGAGCTCGAGCGGCTGGCGCCGGTCGCGACCGCGCTTAAGGATCGCATAGGCTGCCCACAGCGGCTTCAGGATGGGCTCAAGCAGCGTGCCTGCCTTGTCATCCGGCTGGCCATCGATCGCCGCCTGCGCCTGCTGGTAGGACAGCTTGGCCGCACTCTTCATCATGATGCGATGGAAAGTGTGCCGAACCTTGCGCCCCTCGGCGGAAAACACCATGCGCACCGCAAGCGCCGGGCGGTCGACGCCTTCGCGCAGCGAGCAGAGATCGTTCGAAATCCGCTCCGGCAGCATCGGCACGACGCGGTCTGGAAAATAGACCGAATTGCCGCGCTTCAGCGCCTCGCGATCGAGCGCCGATTTCGGCCGGATATAATAGGAGACGTCGGCGATCGCGACGGTCACGATCACACCGCCCACATTGTCTTCCGAGCTATCCGGCTCGGCATAGACGGCGTCGTCATGGTCCTTGGCGTCATGCGGATCGATGGTAACAAGCGGCACCTGACGCCAGTCCTCGCGATGCGCCATGCTGGCGGCTTTCGCAGCCTCGGCCTCGTCGATCACAGATTGCGGGAAGATGTAAGGGATGCCGTGGGCATGAATGGCGATCATCGAGATCGCCTTTTCCGAGGCAACCGAGCCGACAACATTGAGCACCCGTGCCCGCGTCAGGCCCAGACGGGTGGCACGCGACACCTCGACTTCGACGAGATCGCCATCCTTGGCGTCGCCGATATCGGTCGCGTCGATCTGCATTTCTTCGCCACGTCGTTCGATCGGCATCAAACGTGCTGCGCCTTCGCCCATCATCCTGATGACGCCGAGGACGGCGCCGCGCTGGCGGTCGATGACCTTGATGACGCGAGCGGTATAAGCCGGCCCGGCGCGATCCTTGTTCGCGAAGATCTTGGCCAGCACCCGGTCGCCAATGCCGCCGACGGCGGTCTTGCCCTTGGCGCGATCGGCGCTCGACTGGCGGATCAGTACGGCGGGTGCAGCACCAGCATCATCTGGCCATTCCGCCGGGCGGCCGATCAACTCGCCGTCCTTGTCTCGGGTCGTAATGTCGAGCACGGTGACCGGGGGCAGGGCGCCTGGACGTGCCAGCGACTTGCGGGTCTTGTTGACGAGCCCGTCATCTTCCAGGTCACGCAGCGCCTGTTTCAGCTCCACCCGCATATCGCCCTTCAACCCGAAGGCCTTGGCGATCTCGCGCTTGGAAGCGCGGTCGGGATTGTCTGTAATAAACTGCAGCAGCACCTCGCGCGACGGCACCTCGCCATGAATGATGGCGTTCGTATCCTCGGCCTTCGCCTTGGCCGCGCCTTCCGCACGCCGGCTCTTGCGGTTGCCGGAGCTGGGGATCTCGGAGGGGTCGCGGAATTTTCTGGTCAAGTGGCACTCTTCTTTGTTGTCTTCGCCTTCGGCGCTGCCTTGGCCTTCGGCTTGGCAGCGGCCTTCTTCGGCTTCGCATCAGCGCTGTCTGCCGCCTTGGCCTTCGTGGCCTTGGCAGTCTTGGCCGGAGCCTTCTTCGCCTTCACCTTGCTGCCGTCCTTGGCTGCACGCTCGGCGATCAGCAGAAGCGCTTCCTCGACGCTGACGGATTGCGGGTCCTTGCCTTTCGGCAGCGTCGCATTGACCTTGCCCCAGTTGACATAGGGACCATACTTGCCCTCGCGCACCGTGATCGCGCCGCCATCCGGATGGTCACCAAGCTCCTTCAGCGCGGCGGCGGCTGTGCGCCCACGCCCGCCGGGATTGGCCTTCTTTTCGGCGAGCACCGTGACCGCCCGGTTGAGGCCGATCGACAGCACATCCTCGATGCCCTCGAGATTGGCATAGGTGCCGTCATGCAGCACGAAGGGTCCGTAGCGGCCGAGACCGGCCGAAATCATCTTGCCGGTTTCCGGATGCGCGCCGACGTCGCGCGGCAGCGACAGAAGCGACAGCGCCTTCTCATGGTCGATATCGGCCGGCGCCCAGCCCTTCGGCAACGACGAACGCTTGGCTTCCTTGCCATCGCCACGCTGGACGTAGGGCCCGAACCGGCCCGAACGCAGCGTGATTTCTTCGTCCGTCACCGGATCCTTGCCGAGCGCCTTCGGCTCGTTGCCACCGGCTTCAGCTTCGGCATTGCCGTCACTGCTCAGCTGGCGGGTGAAATTGCATTCCGGATAGTTCGAGCAGCCGACAAAGGCGCCGTATTTGCCGAGCTTCAGCGACAGGTTCCCCGTGCCGCAGACCTGGCAGATGCGCGGATCGGACCCGTCTTCCCGCTTCGGGAAGACCAGCGGTGCCAAGGCTTCGTTCAACGCGTCGAGCACATTGGTGACGCGCAGTTCCTTGGTGTCTTCGATCTGCGAGAAGAAGTCGTTCCAGAAGTCGCGCAACACGTCCTTCCAGTTGAGTTCGCCGGCCGAGATCTTGTCGAGCTTCTCTTCGAGATCGGCGGTGAAATCGTATTCGACATACTTCGTGAAGAAGTTTTCGAGGAAGGCCGTGACCAGCCGTCCCTTGGAATGGGGAATGAGCTTGCGCTTATCCATCACCACATATTCGCGGTCGCTCAGCGTCTTCAGCGTCGCGGCATAGGTGGAAGGACGGCCGATGCCGAGCTCTTCCATCTTCTTGATCAGCGAGGCTTCCGAATAACGCGGCGGCGGCTCGGTGAAATGCTGGCTGGAATTGATCTTGTTCTTGGCCAGCGCCTCACGGGCATTGATCTCCGGCAGGCGGCGATCCTCGTCGTCGCCATCCTCCGCCGGTTCGCCTTCTTCGCGCTGGTCGGTATAGGCGGCAATGAAGCCATCAAAGCGGATGACGGAGCCGACGGCCCGCAGGCCGGCCTTGTCGCCCTTGTTGTCGGCAAGGATCTCGACCGTCGTGCGCTCGATTTCGGCAGACGCCATCTGGCTGGCGATACCGCGCTTCCAGACGAGGTCATAGAGACGCAGCTGGTCGGCGTCGAGGAAGCGCCGCACCTTGTCCGGCGAGCGGTTGAAGTCGGTCGGACGAATGGCTTCGTGCGCTTCCTGGGCGTTCTTCGCCTTGGTCGAATAGATGCGCGCCTTTTCCGGCACGTAGCGCGGGCCGAACTGGTCTGCGACGGCGGAACGAGCAGCGTCGATCGCTTCCGGTGCCATCTGCACGCCATCCGTACGCATATAGGTGATGAGACCGACGGTTTCGCCGCCGATATCGATGCCTTCATAAAGCTTCTGCGCCACCTGCATGGTGCGCGAGGCCGAGAAGCCGAGCTTCGAGGACGCTGCCTGCTGCAGGGTAGACGTGGTGAAGGGAGGGCCGGGATTGCGCTTGACCGGCTTTGCCTCGACGCTGTCGACAGCGAAGGCAGCGCCCTCGAGCAGTTCCTTGATGTTGCCGGCCTGCTCGCCATTGGTAACCGAGTTGCGCTGCATGCGCTTGCCCTGGTGCGAAACGAGCTTGGCCTCGAACTCGTCGCCGCGCGGCGTCTTCAAGAGCGCCGAGATGTTCCAGTATTCCTCGGCGACGAAACGTTCGATCTCCGTCTCGCGATCACAGACGAGGCGCAGCGCCACCGACTGCACGCGACCAGCGGAGCGGGCGCCGGGCAGCTTGCGCCACAGAACCGGCGAGAGATTGAAGCCGACGAGATAGTCGAGTGCGCGGCGCGCCAGATAGGCGTCGACCAGCGGCGTGTCGATGTCGCGCGGATTGGCCATGGCATCGAGCACGGCCTTCTTGGTGATGGCGTTGAAGACCACGCGCTTGACCGGCTTGTCGCCGATGACGCGCTTCTTCTTCAAAAGGTCGAGCACGTGCCAGGAAATCGCCTCTCCCTCGCGATCCGGGTCGGTCGCGAGAAACAGGCCGTCGGAGGCTTTCACCGCATCGGCGATGTCCTTCATCCGCTTCTGCGAGGCGGTGTCGACCTCCCAGAGCATTTCGAAATCCTGGTCGGGAAGCACCGAACCGTCCTTGGCCGGAAGATCGCGCACATGGCCGAACGAGGCGAGCACCGTGTATCCGGGACCCAGATACTTGTTGATCGTCTTGGCCTTTGCCGGGGACTCTACGACTACGACGTTCATGCTTCACTGCACCTTCATCAGTGCTCACAACCGGTGGCACCGCGCCACCGCCTTGGAAAACCGACGTCCCGACATGGAGGGCGAAACGGCTGTGGTCAAGAGGTATGACCTATTTTCCAGATTTGCAACGCACCACAACCAATGGGAGATTAACGGTAGATTGCAATCTAGAATAAAGGATGTATTGTATTTCCCGAACGAATGGAGAGGACACACATATCGTCCTCCACAGCGATGAGCACCGGCCATGGCACGAGAAACAGGCGAGACGAACGGTCGCGGCAACCGCACGATGGAGAACATCGCCTATATCCGCCAGATGTTGGGC
>JARXAQ010000175.1 GCA_029865825.1 Rhizobium sp. | reverse complement strand
ACACGCTGCGCCAAAGCGACATCCGCGGCGCCACCGTCTATACGATCTCCGACAAGGCATCCGACCACATGGCGGCGCAACTCGCAGAGCGCGAAAACTTTTCCGACACGCTGGGTGGCGTCGAGCTGCCGGCCGAGACGGCCGAGGTCAACGACATCCTGCTCGATCTCACCCGGCGTGAGACCCAGGCTTTCTCGATCTCGCTGGCCCAGGCCGTCGTCGGGTCCTTCGAAGGCCAGATCTCGCTGATCAACAATCCCCATCGCCATGCTGGCTTCCGGGTGCTTCAAGCGCCGGACATGCCGTCCATTCTGCTCGAACTCGGTTTCCTGTCGAACAAGGACGACGAGAAGCAGCTGCTCGATCCGGTCTGGCGCGACAAGGTGGCCGACTTGCTGGTCGAGGCGATCCGTCGCTACCGGGCGCCGCTGCTCGCCAATGGCGGATAGGTCACAGCCGGCCGACAAGCTGGGGAGCTCGGCCTCTGAACCGTCCGACGGCCCTATTTTCCTCACAATGTCAACGTTACTCGGACCCTCGTGTCTCACGGCTCACCGCGCCTCGAATCGCTTTGACCGTGCGAGTGCCTCGCATGTCTTGCCAACCATCGCATGACGTGCAAAACGCCAGAGGGTGTGCGAAGCTTTTCGCGGCGCGCTGACCCTGAAGCCATAGCCGGTAGCGGAACATGATCAGACTGATTGGATATCTCTTCGGATTGGCGTCCGTGATGGCGCTCGGCGTGGCCGTCGTGGTGGCGGTCTATCTGAATGGGATGACCAAGGATCTGCCCAATTACGAGGTCCTGGCCAGCTACGCGCCGCCGGTGACAACGCGAATCCATGCCGGCAACGGTGCGCTGATGGCGGAATATGCCCGCGAACGCCGTCTCTTCCTGCCGATCCAGGCCATCCCTGACCGGGTCAAGGCAGCCTTCCTCTCGGCCGAAGACAAGAATTTCTACAATCACCCCGGCGTCGACATCTATGGCCTCGGCCGCGCCATCCTGGTAAACCTGCAGAACTTCGGCTCGGGCCGCCGTCCCGTCGGCGCCTCGACCATCACCCAGCAGGTGGCCAAGAACTTCCTTCTCAGCGCCGACCAGACGATGGACCGCAAGATCAAGGAAGCCATCCTCTCCTTCCGCATCGAGCAGACCTATTCCAAGGACAAGATCCTCGAACTCTATCTGAACGAGATCTTCTTCGGCATGAATGCCTATGGCATTGCCGGTGCGGCACTCACCTATTTCGACAAGTCGGTCACCGAACTGACGGTCGCCGAGACCGCCTATCTCGCGGCCCTACCGAAAGGCCCGGCGAACTATCATCCTTTCCGCCGCGAGGCCGCAGCCCTCGAGCGCCGCGACTGGGTAATCGATCGCATGGTCGAAAACGGTTTCGTGACGCGTGAGGAGGGCGAGGCCGCCAAGAAACAGCCGCTGGGCATCAAGCTTCGCCGCACCGGTTCCTCTCTCTTCGCCTCGGATTACTTCGCCGAGGAAGTCCGCCGCCAGATCATCGAGCGCTACGGCGACAAGACACTTTATGAAGGCGGCCTGTCGGTCCGCACTTCGCTCGACCCCGACATGCAGATCGCCGCCCGCAAGGCGCTGCAGTCGGCCCTTTTGACCTACGACCAGCGTCGCGGCTTCCGTGGCCCCGTCAAGCAGATCGCACTCTCGCCCGATTGGGGCGTGCCGTTGGCCGAAATTCCGACACTCGCCGACGTGCCTGAGTGGAAGGTTGCCGTCGTCCTCGACGTCTCCGCCGATAGCGTCGATATCGGACTACAGCCGGCCAAGGAGGCCGGTGGCAAGGTGGCCGCAGAGCGCGTGCGCGCCCGCATCGAGCCGGACAACATGGAATGGGCCTATCGCTCTGCGAGCGGCGACCGCAAGTCGGCCAAGTCGCCCCAGGGCGTGCTGAACCCCGGTGACGTCGTCTATGTCGAAGCGCTGGAGCCGAACGGCAGCAGCTACCGCCTGCGGCAGCTCCCCAAGGTTCAGGGCGGCCTTGTGGCCATGGACCCGCATACCGGCCGCGTGCTCGCGATTTCCGGCGGCTTCTCCTATTCGCAGTCGGAGTTCAACCGTGCCACCCAGGCCATGCGCCAGCCCGGTTCTTCGTTCAAGCCCTTCGTCTATGCGGCGGCCCTCGACACCGGCTACACCCCGGCCTCGGTCATCATGGACGCTCCGGTCGAGTTCGTCTCCGGCGGCCAGGTCTGGCGCCCGCAGAACTATGGTGGTGGCTCGGCCGGCCCGCAGACGCTGCGTCTCGGCATCGAGAAGTCGCGTAACCTGATGACGGTTCGCCTCGCCAATGACATGGGCATGAACTTGGTTGCAGAATATGCCGAACGCTTCGGCGTCTACGACAAGATGAACCCGGTGCTCGCCATGTCGCTCGGCTCCGGGGAAACCACGGTGCTGCGCATGGTCTCTGCCTATGCGGTCTTTGCCAATGGCGGAAAGCAGATCAAGCCGACGCTGATCGACCGCATCCAGGACCGCCACGGCAAGACCATCTTCCGCAATGAGGACCGCATCTGCGAAGGTTGTAATGCAGAAGCCTTCAACGGCCAGGAAGAGCCTGCCGTCGTCGATAACCGCCAGCAGGTTCTCGACCCGATGACCGCCTACCAGATCACCTCCATGATGGAAGGTGTCGTCACGCGTGGCACGGCGGCCGGCAAGATCAAGCTCGACCGTCCGGTCGCCGGCAAGACCGGCACGTCGAACGACGAGAAGGACGCCTGGTTCGTCGGCTACACGCCGGACCTCGTGGCCGGCGTTTATATCGGCTTCGACAGCCCGGCCCCACTCGGCCGTGGTTCGACCGGTGGTTCGCTGGCGGCTCCGATCTTCAACGATTTCATGCAGGTCGCGACCGCCAACACACCGCCCGGCAAGTTCTTCGTGCCCGAGGGGATGAGCTTCATCGCGGTCAATCGGACGACTGGCATGTTTGCATTCGAAGGCGAGCCGGACACCATCATCGAAGCCTTCAAGCCGGGCACCGGCCCGGCCGATACGCTCTCGATCATCGGCATGGACGGCTACGCCCCGCCGGAGGAAATCCTCCGCGACTCGCCGCAGGCCAACCAGGCTGTAACGTCAGGTTCCGGCGGCCTGTTCTGATCCGATCCCCCATGTCTCTCGGCGCCCGGCTCTTTACATCAGGAGCCGGCGCAACTATTCGAGGGGCCAGTTTTTGCCCCGTCTCTCATCGAGGCGCATTTCATCGAGGTTGAGAACCAGACTTATGCGGAATGAAATCGAGAATATTGTCGACGAAATCAAGCAGGCGATAACCCTGCTGAGGAGGCATCTTTGACTGGGATCAGGCGGTAAGACGACTGGACTGGTTGAACAACAAGGCCGAGGATCCAAACCTCTGGAACGACGCCCAGGAAGCGCAGAAGCTGATGCGCGAGCGCCAGCAGCTGGATGACAGCATTGCGGGCGTCAAGCGTCTCGAGCAGGCGATGAGGGACAACATCGAACTGATCGAGATGGGCGAGGAAGAAGACGACGAGAGCGTCGTCAAGGATGCCGAGGACCAGCTGAAGGCACTCCGGACCGAAGCGGCACGCCGCCAGGTCGAGGCGATGCTATCAGGCGAGGCCGATAGCAACGACACCTATATCGAAGTGCATTCGGGTGCCGGTGGCACCGAGAGCCAGGACTGGGCGAACATGCTGCTGCGCATGTATACCCGCTGGGCCGAGCGCTCCGGCTTCAAGGTCGAAGTGCTGGAAATGCATGACGGTGAAGAAGCCGGCATCAAGTCTGCGACCATCCTGGTCAAGGGCCACAATGCCTATGGCTGGATGAAGACCGAATCGGGCGTGCATCGCCTGGTCCGCATCTCGCCCTACGATTCGAATGCGCGTCGTCACACCTCGTTCTCATCGATCTGGGTCTATCCGGTGGTCGACGATTCGATCAACATCGACATCAACGAGAGCGACTGCCGCATCGATACCTTCCGCTCTTCGGGTGCCGGCGGCCAGCACGTCAACACCACCGATTCGGCCGTGCGCATTACGCATATTCCGACCGGCATCGCGGTGTCCTGCCAGCAGGAGCGGTCGCAGCACAAGAACAAGGCCAAGGCCTGGGACATGCTGCGTGCCCGTCTCTACGAAGTCGAATTGAAGAAGCGCGAAGAACTGGCCAATGCCGAAGCCGCCTCCAAGACGGAGATCGGCTGGGGCCACCAGATCCGTTCCTACGTTCTGCAGCCCTACCAGCTGGTCAAGGACCTGCGCACCGGCGTCGAAAGCACCGATCCCGACAGCGTGTTGAACGGCGAGATCAACGAGTTCATGGAAGCAGCGCTCGCCCACCGTATCAGCGGCAAGGCTTCGGAAGTGGCCGATATCGACTGATCGCCGGGCAAGACACTCTAAACTTCAAAGGCGGCATTCCCCGGGGCATGCCGCCTTTTGTTTGATCCGAGGCAATTTGTTGCGGAGAGGGGCGGACAGGCCAGGGCAGCAAAGCGGCCCCTCAGTTGCTCGCCCGCTCGACGCGGATATCGCCGAGCTCGTCGATCAGCACGGTCCATTCCTCGACCGGATTGCGCGCAGGGTCGGTCCGCAGATAGACGGTTGCCATAAAACCCGGCGTGTCAGAAACGCCGCTGGTACTTTCCGGCTGAATTCCGGTGACGAAGGGTTTGATTGCGGTGAACTCCTCCAGCTCGACGCTTTCGACCAGCCGCGGCCCGCTCTCTTCCGCAGCGATCATCTGCAGATAGATCAGTGCCGTGCGGTCCGGTTGGCGGATGGCCACCAGCTTGTAATAGCCCCGGCCATTGACCGCGGCCGTCGCACCATTTGAACCGGAAGCCGCACCCGAAACGCCGTCGACGCCGCCCTGCCAGTAGCCGCCACTGACGACGAAAGTCGCGGTCACGGGTAGCTGGTCGATGTCTTCGGCCGGCGCGGCAAAAGCGGCGGCGAGAAAAATCACGAGGATGGCCACAAGTCTCTTCATCGGCGTCTCAATCGGAAAACTGTTCGGCAAGGATACGGTCGGACCACGAGCGGTCGGGATCTGAAAGGATATGCGCCGTCGTGTCCTCGGACTGCCGGATCTCCACTCTTAGAACCGATTTCACCTCGGAATGATCCGCAACCGCGTTCACCGGCCGCTTTTCCGGTTCCAGAACTTCCAGCACCACGGTCACCTTGTTGGGCAACAGCGCTCCGCGCCAGCGACGCGGCCGAAAGGCGCTGACCGGCGTCAAGGCCAGAAGCGGCGCCTCGAGCGGCAGGATCGGGCCATGGGCCGAAAGGTTGTAAGCGGTCGAGCCGACCGGTGTCGCCACCATCAGCCCGTCGCAGATCAGCTCTTCGAGCCGCACCTGGCCGTCGATAAGCACGCGAATCTTCGCCGCCTGGTAAGATTGCCGCAGAAGCGAGACCTCGTTGATGGCGAGTGCGAAGGCGCTCGAGCCGTCGGCATTCTCAGTCGTCATCTGCAGCGGATGGAAATCGTTCTCGACCGCTTCCGCGATGCGATCGGGCAGGCCGTCGACGAAATACTCGTTCATCAGGAAACCGACCGAACCCCGGTTCATGCCATAAATCAGCTTGCCGCTGTTCATCGTGTCGTGCAGCGTCTGCAGCATGAAGCCGTCGCCGCCCAGCGCCACGATCACATCCGCCTCGCGGGGATCGGTGTCGCCATAGACGCGAATCAGCTCCTGCCGGGAAGCTTGCGCTTCTTCCGTGTTGGATGCGACGAAGGACAGCGACCGGAACGTACGAGACATGGCAGGCCCTTATGGGAACAGGCGCCAGTGGTACATGACAAACGCCTGTAACCACAAGTCATTTGCAGGTGTTAGCGGTTCGCTCACAGCCTTCCCTGATCATCAGGAACTTGTGATCGCCATTCACCATATGCGCTAACCTTGACCTGATTTTTTGCTTTACGGCAAATCGATTTCCGCCTAAAGACGCGTCGTTGCCCTTGTAGCTCAGTTGGTAGAGCACCTGATTTGTAATCAGGGGGTCCCGGGTTCGAACCCTGGCGGGGGCACCATCTCTTTCTCGAAATGTGACGGATTTTTCGCTGTTGCGAAGCGTGTTTCTTTGGCATGCTTTTGCCGCACCGAGGACGAATGCATGCGAAGACCCTTCCTGGCCGGCCTGATCTCCCTGACATCGGCATTCCTGATTTCCGCACTTGCCACGCAAGCCGCCGACATCCGTTATGCCTGCGAAAACGGCACCGCGCTGGTCGTCGCCTTTTCCGCGAATGCCGCAGACATAACCCTGCCGGACGGCGCGAAGGTGTCGCTGCCGCAGCAGGTCTCCGCCTCGGGCTTCTGGTATTCGAACGGCCGCTACGAATTGCGTGGCAAGGGCGATGACGCGCAGTTCACCATCGGCCGCATGACGCCGATTCCCTGCAAGGTCGACGGCCAGCCCGCCGATCTTTTCGACCGCTCCACCCGCGCCGAGGTCGATGTACCGGCCGGCGAGACCGGCTTCGACAAGGCCGGCAAGCTCACCTGCCTGCGGTATCCGAACTTCGCCCTCAAGCAACTCGATCTCGGAGAAAAGGGTGCAGCTGGCCTTTTCATCGCGCCGTCCGATGGCCCCTGCAAGCTCGATGCCGCTGTCGATCGCAAGATCATCGATGAACGCGCCGGCTACCTTTGGGGCGCTGTCGGTCCCTTCGCCTTCTTCCGCGGCGCCGATGGCTGGAACGGCGGCATGCCCTTCATCGTCTATGACGCCCGAAGCCTCACCCCTGTGCTCGACGATGTCGTGGCGGAAAAGTTCGACGCCCTGACGCTGGTCGGCGAGGAACTGACCCTGCGGTATCGCCGCACCTTTGCCGCCGACTGTTCACTGCCCGCCGACCCGCAGGGCTGCGCCGTCGTGATTCGTGAAAAACTCGGCCTTGCCGCCGATCGCCCGATGCCGGATTGCCGACCGGCCTACAAGCCCGCCATCGACGCGGACCCCGCGGCGGCGGCGACCATCGAAGCCTGGCCGAGCGTGATCGACTATCCTGTCGAGCGCAAGCTGACGGTCACCGGCACGACGCTGACGGCCGTCGATGGCGACCTGACCTGCCGCCCGTCGATGTGATCGGCCTGCTGATAAACCTGCAGCAGTAGACAATTGTCAAAAACGAGCGCCTACTGTCCCTGTGCAACCGCATCGGGGGATGATGGCATGATCTTCGGTATGACGCCT
>JARXAQ010000300.1 GCA_029865825.1 Rhizobium sp. | reverse complement strand
CCAGGGCGGGCCGGCCTCACTGATCGCGCTCGCCTCCGGCGACGTCGAGCTCGGCAGTGCTGCAACATCGGCCGTGCTCAACTCGATCATCGGCGGCAACGACTTCATCGCGGCCTATCCCTCCAACGGTATCAATGATCAGGTGCAGTCGATCTTCTACGTGCTGGAAGACAGCCCGATCAGGGAAATCAAGGACATCGTCGGCAAGAGCATCGCCGTGAACACGTTGGGTGCGCATCTCGACTATACCGTTCGCGAGGCCCTCCACTCGGTCGGCCTGCCGAGCGATGCGGCCAACCAGATCGTGGTGCCCGGCCCGCAACTGGAGCAGGTCCTGCGCTCGGGCCAGGTGGACGTCTCTGCCTTCGGCTACTGGCAGACGACCTTCGAAGGTGCGGCGAAGAAGAATGGCGGCCTGCGCGCAATCTTCGACGACACAGATGTGCTCGGCGAGATCGCCGGCGGCTTCATCGTGCTCCGTCGTGATTTCATCACGCAACATCCCGAAGCCGCCAAGGTCTTCGTCGAACAGTCGCAGCGTGCCCTCGACTATGCCCGCGAGCATCCGGAGGAAACCAAGGCGATCTTCGCCAAGGCGCTTCAGGAACGCGGCGAGAACCCCGACATTGCCCAATACTTCCGTGGCTACGGCGTGCGCGCCGGGGGCAAAGCGGTGGATCGTGACCTGCAGTTCTGGATCGACGTCCTCGTCCGCGAGGGCAAGCTGAAGGAAGGCCAGTTGGCCGCCAAGGACATCCTGTATTCGGCCGACACAGCCGCCAGCAACTGAGGTTACACCATGGCCCATCAACACGCCGTTCGCGGAGAGGTGACGATCCGTCACCTCTCCAAGGCCTACACCCTCGACGGTCGCCCGCTTCCGGTCCTCAAGGATCTCAACCTGCATATTCGTTCCGGCGAAAGCCTGGCCATCGTCGGGGCGAGCGGGTCGGGCAAAACAACCCTGTTGCGGATCCTCGCTGGTCTTGAACAGGCAGACGGCGGCGATGTGCTGATCGATGGGAAACAGGTCCGGGGTGTCGGGACTGAAAGGGCCGTCATCTTTCAGGAGCCCCGTCTCCTTCCCTGGCTGTCGGTGCTCGACAATGTCGGCTTCGGCCTTGAGACCCAGGGCATGGCGCGGGATGATGCCCGCATCATCGCTCGACGCTATGTCGATCTGGTCGGATTGACGGGTTTTGAGACAGCGTATCCGCGCCAGCTTTCGGGCGGCATGGCCCAGCGCGTCGGGATCGCTCGGGCGCTCGCCGTGCAACCGGAAATCCTCCTTCTCGACGAACCATTGGGCGCGCTGGATGCGATGACCAAGATCGGAATGCAGAGAGAACTCGCACGCATCTGGAAAGACGAGGATGTCACGACGGTTCTGGTGACCCACGACTTGGAGGAAGCCCTGTTTCTGGCGGACCGCATCCTGATCCTCCCGCGGGAAAAGACCGCCGAGCCCCACTTCATCGATGTCGATCTGCCCCGTCCGCGTGACCGGAGCACGGCCGCTTTCGTGCGCCTTCGCGAGGAACTTCTGACGCTGTTCGGACTTCATTGAGGGAAGTGCCGAGGCGGGAAAACCGATCCGAAGAGACTGTAAAGTCAGGTCTGTGCAGTCTCTTCGCGCCGTGTTTCCCATCTGGCCGGACACCGGTCCGAAAGCGGTCGGCCCGCCTCTCAGTCCCCGTCCACTGGACAGGATCAATATTCTACATATTATATAGAGATTGACTGCTGGAGGAAGATCATGTTGCGCATCACCATGTCCATCCCACAGACTGCTCGCGTGAGCCAGCCGAGCCCAAGCCGAATCGCCATTGTTGGCGGCGGGTTCACCGGCGCCATCATCGCCTATCATCTCGTCAATCGCAGCCATCACAGCGTCGATGAGATCACGGTCTTCGAACCCAGGACAGACCTGGGGGCCGGCCTCGCCTATTCGACGAATGACCCTGCTTTGCGCCTGAATGTTGCCGCTTATCGGATGCGGGCCGTGCCCGGTGATCCGGGTGCTTTTGCCCAATGGCTTCAGGCCACCGGTCGGCTTTCACTCGACACGCAGTCCATCTCGCGTGGCGGCACCTTCGCCCGACGCCGTGATTTTGGTGCCTTCATGGCTGAACGACTGAGCCCCCTGACCGAATCCGGCCAAATCCGCCATGTGGTGGAAAAGGTCACGAGCATGGATCGTGCGTCGGGGGAGTGGCGGCTGGTCGGCAGTGGTGGAAGCGTTGTGACAGCAGATCTCGTCGTGATCGCCACCGGCCATGCTCCGCCAAGGGTTCCTGACCAGGTCCCAGCCCACCTCGTCAGGGCGGGACGTTGCTTGCCAGCCACGCGTCTCGACGCGGCAAGCGATACCATCCGGACAGATGAGCGAATTCTCGTCGTCGGCGCAGGACTGACGGCCCTGGATGTCGTCGCATCACTGCAGGCGCGGCAGCATAAGGGGACAATCTCCATCCTGTCGCGAACCGGACTCCTACCGCGACCGCATGCCGACGGAGACTTTTCGCCCTTTGGCCGATTTGACGACAGTCCGGCAACCGCCAGGGGCCTGTTGCGAAAGGTTCGATCGCTGATCGCCGAGGTGACCGAAGACGGGCTGCCATGGCAGAGCGTCATGGACGCCTTGCGCCATCAGGGCCAAGCCATCTGGGCGGGTCTCCCGCGGCAGGAAAAGCGCCGCGTTCTCCGCCATCTGCGGCGCTGGTACGAAGTCCACCGCTTCCGCATGCCGCCCCAGATCGAAGCCCTACTAGCGACTGCGGCGGAGGCGAGTGCAATCAATTTTCTCAGCGGTCGCCTGAAACGCGTCGTCGAGCAGGGCCAGAACCTGGCCGTTGAAATTTCGACCGGAAATCCCGCGAGAACGTGTCGGCTCGACGTAGACCGGATAATCACGGCCACGGGCCCAGACCAGGCCAACCTTCTCGATTACCAGCCCTTCCTCAAGAGCCTTCGGGACGCCGGAACTCTGACTCCCGATGGCCTGGGTCTCGGGATCCCCTGTGACGATCAGTGTCGCGCGATCGCTTCGAACGGACATCCGCAAGCGTCGCTTCTGATTGCCGGACCCCTGACACGCGGCACCTTCGGTGAAATTACGGGAGTCCCGGAAATCGCAGCGCAGGCCGGTTTGATCGTCGACACGATCCTGCGCTGGACCGCAAGCCAGACACGAACGATCGAAATCCGTGGTCGAGCTGCGGCAGGGATCATCGGATGATTAGCGGAAGATCCGCCACTGGGTGGGGCTGAAGCGTATCTTGGTGCCGATCGACACCTCGGCCGAGAGCGGGAGTTCGATCTCGATATGATGGGCGGGCCCCTCTCCCGAGATATCGAGTTCGGCAATCCGGGTGCCAGCGAGGCGGCGCTGTGCCGTCACGGTGCCTTGGATGCTCTCCGGGCCGTCGGACAAAACGATGTCCTGGGGCCGGAAATAGAGCTGGCCCTCACCATCGGCTTCACCGGAAACCCGCGCAACCTCTGCCCCCTCGAAGACGACCCGCCCGTCCTTGACCGTGACCGGCAGATGCGAGGATTCGCCAATGAACGAAAAGACGAAGGCCGAGTTGGGACGGTCGTAGACGTCGTCGGCCGTACCAACCTGCTCAACCTTGCCCTGGCTCATGACGACGACACGGTCCGCGAGCTCCAGGGCTTCTTCCTGGTCGTGCGTCACGAAAAAGGTCGTGTGACCGGTGCGATCATGAAACTCGCGAAGCCAGCGGCGCAGGTCCTTGCGCACCTTGGCGTCGAGCGCCCCGAACGGCTCGTCGAGCAGCAGAACCGAGGGTTCGATGGCCATGGCGCGGGCAAGTGCCACACGCTGGCGCTGACCGCCGGAAAGCTGGGCCGGATACCGCTTGTCGAGGCTTTCGAGCTGCACCATGCCCAAGAGATCGGCGACGCGCGCCTTGATCTCGGCCTTGCTTGGCCGGCTGTCGCGCGGACGTACCCGCAGCCCGAAGGAAATATTTTCGGCCACCGTCATATGCTTGAACAGAGCATAGTGTTGGAACACGAAGCCGACATGGCGCTCCTGAACCGACTTGTGCGAGGCATCCTCGTCTCCAAAGAAGATCTGACCTGCCGTGGGCTGCTCAAGCCCGGCAATCAGCCGCAGCAAGGTGGTCTTGCCCGAACCCGACGGACCGAGCAATGCGATCAGTTCGCCCTTCTGGACGGAAAGCGAAACATCGTGAAGCGCCGGAAACTGTCCGAACTCCTTCCTGATGTTCTTGATGGCGACTTCCATGGGGACCCCTTTCAGTGCTTTCGCGTGCCGGAGAGTTCAGCGCTGTAGCGAATTTCCAGGATGGTCTTCAGCGCAAGTGTCACCAGCGCGAGAACAGCCAGGAGCGTCGATACGGCGAACGCCGCGACGAAATTGTATTCGTTGTAGAGAACCTCGACATGCAAGGGCATGGTCTCGGTGAGGCCGCGGATATGGCCGGAGACGACAGAAACGGCACCGAACTCGCCCATGGCGCGCGCATTGCAGAGAAGCACGCCGTAAAGCAGGCCCCATTTGATGTTGGGCAAGGTCACATACCAGAAGGTCTGCCAGCCGGAAGCGCCGAGCGAAAGGGCCGCTTCCTCGTCGCCCGTGCCCTGCTCCTGCATCAGCGGAATGAGTTCGCGGGCAACGAAGGGGAAGGTGACGAAGATCGTGGCAAGAACAATGCCCGGGATCGCGAAAAGGATCTCGATGCCATAGGACTTGAGCCAAGGCCCCAGCACGCTGTTCGCGCCGAAAAGCAGCACGTAGACCAGACCCGAAATAACAGGCGAAATCGAAAACGGCAGGTCGATCAGCGTGGTCAGGAAGGCCTTGCCGCGGAATTCGAACTTGGCGATCGCCCAAGCCGCAGCAACACCGAAGACCAGGTTAAGCGGAACCGCAATCGCCGCCACCGTCAGCGTCAACTTGATGGCCGAGAAAGTGTCGGGCTCGGCAAGCGCCTCGAAAAAGGCGGGCACGCCCTTTCGGAACGCCTCGATGAAGACCAGCAACAACGGCAGCAGCAATATTATTGCCATGAAGCCGACCGCAATCGCGATCAGCACGGCGCGGGCAAGGGGCGATTCCGTCGCAGGATCGCGAAAACGCACTTGGCGATCAGCGGACATTGGCGAACCTCCGGCGGCTCCAGGCCTGAAGCAGATTGATCAGTAGCAGCATCGCAAACGAGATCACCAGCATGATCGCAGCGATCGCCGTTGCCCCTGCGTAGTTGAATTCTTCGAGCCGGATGACGATCAGGAGCGGCGCGATTTCCGACACATAGGGAATATTGCCGGCGATGAAGATGACCGAGCCATATTCCCCGACGGCACGGGCGAAGGCGAGCGCGAAACCGGTCAGGATGGCGGGCGACAGAGTGGGCAACACGACCATGCGAACGGTCTGGAAACGGCTGGCACCCAGTGTCGCTGCCGCCTCTTCAACCTCCCGGTCCACTTCCTCCATGACAGGCTGAACGGTCCGGACGACGAAGGGCAGGCCGATGAAAATCAATGCGACGACGATACCGGCGGGTGTGAAGGCGATCTTGATACCGAGCGGTGCAAACAGCGCCCCGATCCAGCCGTTCTGGGCATACAATGCAGCAAGCGCGATACCGGCAACGGCGGTTGGCAGCGCAAAGGGCAGGTCGACGATCGCATCCAGCAGGCGGCGTCCCGGAAAATCGTAACGCACCAGCACCCAGGCGACGATAACGCCGAACACGACATTGACGAGGGCGGCAATCAGGGCAGCGCCAAAGGAAATCCTGAGCGCCAGCAAGGTGCGCTCATCCGACAGAATGTTCGCGAAGCCTTCGATCCCGAGAGAACTGGCGCGGATCACCAGCGCGGCCAGGGGAATGAGAATGATCAGGGTAAGATAAGCCAGCGTGTAACCAAGCGTCAGGCCAAATCCCGGCAGAATGCTCGGTTGGCGCCAGTTTCGCTTGTTCGCTGTACTCATCAATATGCCCCCGGCCCTGCCCCCACGCAGAAGGGAGCGTGTCGCCATTCATAGCGACCCATACCGCTGAAGAAAGGAAAATCCTTCCATTCCGCGCCTCATCGGTAGAAATTCAGGCGTGCCGCAGCCGGCTCGATCATGAACGAATGCCACAGAGGATCGCCTTTATCGGAATATTACGGTGCGATCTTTCCTCCGCGTCTTGTGAAACAATCCCTCAAAAACTATTTACTAACTAGGGAATGACATTCTAAGTGCCGAACGATACGCGGCGCGACAACCCAGGCGAAGACATGCTCACGAAAAAAGGCAAATACGGATTGAAGGCCTTGGTCGACCTTGCTCGACTGGCCCCGGGTGAAACCGCATTCGTGTCCGAAATCGCAGTGCGCAACAACATTCCGAAGAAGTTTCTCGACACGATCCTGTTGGAATTGCGCAATACCGGCATCTTGCGATCCAAGAAGGGCCCGAATGGCGGCTATTCGCTGTCCAAACCTTCGGACGACATCATGATCGGGCAGGTCATCCGCGCCTTGGACGGCCCGCTGGCGCCGATCCGTTGTGCCAGCCGCACCGCCTTCGAGACCTGTGACGACTGTCGGGATCCTGAGACCTGCCAGGTGCGCGTTTCTATGACCGAAGTTCGCGATGCGATCGCCATGATCCTCGACAACATGACGCTTGCCGAATTTGTCGCCAAGGAAAACAAGGCCGCAGAAACAGTGATCGCCGGCGAATAGGCTGAGAAACCCCGGCCCGCCCGGTCTGGCGCACCCACTGAGATCGCGACCGGCTGGCGCTATAACGCTCAACGAGACCTGCAAATCGGCGCCATCACTAGACCGGGTCTCCGCGAAGCACCCTAACATTCAAACACTCCATCGCGGCGATCGTCGCTGACAGGTCGGCAGCTGCAACAGTGTTTGCGCCCACCTGCCTGGCGTCGATCATGCATGCCAAGCGTGCGATCATCGCTGACAGCAATTCTGCGAAGACGGACTGGGTGGCCGCCCCGACCGCCTCAGGCGTCCCCGGGGATCCTTGTCCCTCAGCCGCGCGATGATCGAGCCCGCCCAACAGGACCGCCCCTTTGAGCAGACTCGACAGCGCCTTGGCCAGATGCTGCGCCTCTTCACCCAGAACGAGGAAATTGTCGCCAGGCAGGTGGATGGCGGCCGGCGATCCTTCTTCTGTCGGAACTGGGGCCGCAGCACCCAAAGAGACTGCCGCCGATAGGAGTATGACCCCTCGCTTGCCCGCGGGATCGCCAACCGGCAAGACAGTCCAATCCTCCCCTTCCCCGCCTGGAAGCGAAGCCGATGGCTCCAGTCTCAGACCGATCCCGTCCGGATGGAAGTCAACCTCCAGCAAGTCGAGCGACGGACAGCGAAAACGCTCTCCAAGGATCACGCGGTTATAGACCCCGCGCCTCTGCTCGAACGTGCCGGAGGTTCGCACCAGTTCGAGCGCGACGAAATGGGTGGCGAGCAGCGTCGCCGCCGCTTCCGATTTCCCGGCCGTTGCGGTCAGAAGCTCGGCAATGACATCGTTCGGCAGGTCTGCACCGCCGAAGTCGCTCGGCACGGACACCGCGAGCAGACCGAGCCGTGCGGCGGCGTCGAGGACCGACACAGGGGGAGCGCCCCCACCGTGCAATTGGTCGATCGCAGACCTGACCTGGTCATCTGTCAGCAAGGGCTGAGGGACCGGACGGAACTTGTCATGCAACTGTGTGATCGAGCCCATAACTTCCGCCCTCGTGGCAAGGATGCCATTTTCTCTCTCGGCGGTCGTGACAGCCATGCGCATGTCATCTGCCCACCGCAGAACACCGGGAATTCAACCCAGCTCGTGGTATCGGCCGTCCAGATATGCCATCGACAGACCAGCGCCCTGACGAATTCCCACCACGCGGCCGATGATCAGCACATGGCTGTGACGCTCGATCGCCTCTTCCAGTTCGCAATCGATGGACGCCACCGCATCGTCGAGCAGTGGAGCCCCCGAGACCAAGCTGGACCACGAAGCTCCATTGTAGCGTTCGTTGCCCTTGAGTCCACCGACCCCGGCAAACTGGTCCGCAAGGTACCGGTGACCCACCCCGACGACATTGACACCGAAGGTGCCCGTTGTCCGCAAGATTGGCCAGGTTGAAGAGGACCGGTTGAGAGATACCAGCATGCGTGGCGGCTGCACCGATAGCGCCGTGGCCGAGGTGACCGTGGCACCCGTGCGCTCTGCGCCTTCTCCCGTGGTAACGATGGAAACGCCTCCCGCAAGTTGCCGGAGAGCAGCTTTAAGTGCCTGCCCGTCTGCGTCCGGAGCGGGATCGCTGAAGGGGGCGTCAAGACGATGGATCATTGTCGAAGCGTTCATTTCAAATCTCGTCGTGGAAGGAATGGGGTAAGGAAGATGCGAGTTAAGCCAGCATGTCGGTGAGGACTGTCGCCGTGCCTGCCGCCTCTACGCCGATCAGCGCGCACAGCAATCGGACAAATGGCACGGCGCGGGACCCGGCGCTGGCTCTTTCGGGGAACCGTTGCTCATAGGCCGAAGATGGCCATAGCCAGGAACAGCAACGACGCTGCAAGGGCAAGCCTGCCCACCGCACCTTCTGCGCTCCACCGCTTTGACATGCCTGCATGTCTGGCCCGTTTCTCGGGATTTCCGACATAAGCCATCGTCGACCTCACAGAACCGGGAAGTAACCCAGGCCCCAGAAGGCCCGATCGGCAGCATCGCGACGAGCACCTTCGTCGTCACTTCTGTCATCCGATGCGCTGGGCGCGCGCGCGTCACTGACGGGCTCGAATGCGGCCGCATCCTGCTGGCCACGCCGGAATGCTTCGAAGATGTCGAATGAGAACAGGTTGAAGCCGATGGGCATGTCATGTGCCTCCTTCAATTCAGTGAAGGTCCCAGTTTTGCTTTCATCGGCCGATCAGTCAACGCTTTCTACCAAATTACTATTCTATATTTGCATCTCCTCGCGCAATTTCGGTTCTGCCCTTTGAGGCAGCGAAACATTTCCACCCAGGCAACGAAATCACCGCGTTCACCAGTCAAATCTGGCTGGTTCGAGCATCTGCACAAGACATTGGCCGCAACGAAAAAGCCCGCATCGTGGGCACGATGCGGGCGACGGTCGCTTGGGAGAAATAAGATCAGCGGGGCTTGTAGATCTGGTCGAAGATGCCACCGTCACCGAAATGTTCCGGCTGCGCTTTGGCCCAGCCGCCGAACAGCGGGTCGTCGATCGAAACCAGCTTGATGTCCGGCAGTTGCTTCAACAACTCAGGCTTCACCAGGTCAGGCTTGGACGGACGATAGAAATGCTTGGCAGCCAGGTTCTGGCCTTCCGCGGAATACAGGTAGGCGAGATAGGCTTCGGCCTGTTTGCGGCTGCCCTTCGCGTCGACATTCGCATCGACGACGGTCACCGGTGGCTCAGCCAGGATCGAGATCGGCGGCACCACGATCTCGAAGGCATCCGCTCCGAATTCCTGGCCAGCGAGGTAGGCCTCGTTTTCCCAGGCGAGCAGCACGTCGCCGATCTGGCGCTGGGCAAAGGATGTCAGCGCGCCACGCGCGCCGGTGTCGAGAACGGGCGCCCGCTTGTAGAGCTCGCCGACATAGGCCTTGACCTTCTCCTGGTCTCCACCGAATTCTTCGTTTGCCCAGGCCCAGGCCGCCAGATAATTCCAGCGTGCACCGCCGGATGTCTTCGGGTTAGGCGTGACAATCTGCACGTCGCCCTTGACCAGATCACCCCAGTTCTGGATGCCCTTCGGATTGCCCTTGCGCACCAGGAACACGATCGTCGACGTATAGGGCGACGAATTGTTTTCCAGTCGCCCGCGCCAATCTGCCTTGATCTTTCCGGTCTGCTTGACGATCGCGTCGATGTCACCCTCGAGAGCCAGCGTCACGACGTCGGCGTCGAGCCCGTCGATCACTGCGCGGGCCTGCTTGCCGGACCCGCCATGCGATTGCTGGACGCTGACGTCTTCGCCGGTTTCGGCCTTCCAGTGCGCAGCAAAGGCCTCGTTGTATTCCTTGTAGAACTCCCGGGTCGGATCATACGACACGTTGAGCAAAGTCGTCTGGGCAAAGCTCGGCGCTGCACTGGAAAACACCAGTGCCAGGCTGAGCGCAGCCCCCAGGCTCTTGGAAATGAGAGACATCGTTTCCTCCGTTGTTGGATGCCTGAAAGCCTATCAATTTAATAGACTTGGTCAATTGGTTCGCTGCCAATCGGAAAACTGGTTTCCTTTAGCGAGTGCGGGGAGCAAGTCCGTGAGGTGGCACGGTCTCCACTCAGTTAAAGGATCTAAGGTCTTACCAATCTCTGGAAAATTGTTTCTCGCAGCACGCCACGCAGAGGCGTCAAGAAGCAAAGTATTCCATCAAGATCGAACGGGACGATGGCCTTGATGACCTTCGAAATACGCCTCTCTGGAGAGAGATGACGCTATGGCGCAAATGATCGCAACGTTACGGTGAAACGTCACGCCGACAGCACATCAGGCAATACCCGAATACCAGCACGAACCCCGCCCCTGCACAGGAACCGTGCAGGGGCGGGATGACTGATTGGCGCCGTGGCTCAGGCTGTCGGCTGCTTGGTCTTGCGAAGGTAAGGTAGGACTGTCTCGAAGGCGCCGAACCGGGTGAGCGCATCTTCGTTTGATACGGCCGCCGTGATGATCACGTCATCCCCCTGCTTCCAGTTGGCCGGCGTCGCCACCTGGTGTTTGGCCGTCAGTTGGATCGAATCGATGGTCCGCAGGATCTCGTCGAAGTTGCGACCCGTGGTCATCGGATAGGTCAGGATCAGCTTGATCTTCTTGTCGGGGCCGATGACATAGACCGAGCGCACGGTGGCATTGTCGGCGGGGCTTCGACCCTCCGACGTGTCACCGGCATCGTCCGGCAGCATGTCATAGAGCTTGGCCACCTTCAGCTCCTTGTCGCCGATCAGCGGATAATCGACGTCGAAGCCCGTCGCGACTTTGATGTCCTGCTTCCACTTGGAGTGGCTTTCCACCGGATCCACCGAAATGCCGATGACCTTGACGTTGCGTTTGGCGAATTCGTCGGCGAGGCCGGCCATGGCACCGAGTTCGGTGGTGCAGACAGGGGTAAAATTCTTCGGATGGGAGAACAGCACGGCCCAGCTGTCGCCGATCCAGTCATGAAACGCGAGGGTCCCTTGAGTGGTTTCGGCAGTGAAATCCGGCGCGGTCTGGTTGATGCGTAATGTCATGGGGTCGTCCTCCTGAAGGTTGACGCCAGTCAAAACCAAAAGCCACGCGCGAGGAAGCGTGTTCGTGTCAATTCTGCCGCAAAATCAGACGGATATTTGCCGGCAACCTGTTTTTGGGAGTTATTTATTCCGATGGGGTCCAGGAACTGAAACACAGCATGCGCCAGATTGCAGTCAGCACGATGACGGCGATGTGAAACACCCCGACGGCAAGGCGCACTTCGGTCGCCTTGCCGTCATCGGGCTTTCTCCAGCTTAGGCGGTCACTGCGTCGACGCGTTCTTCCTCAGCCGGGCGCTTGATCCGGAACCAGACAATGTAGAGCGCCGGAAGGAAGAGCAGGGTCAGCACCGTACCGATAACGATGCCGCCCATCATGGCATAGGCCATCGGCCCCCAGAAGATCTCGCGCGAGATCGGGATCAGCGCAAGACTTGCGGCAGCAGCCGTCAGCATGATCGGCCGCATCCGGTGCTCCGCCGCTTCCTTGACCGCATCCCATGCGTGTCTGCCGGCCTTGCGCAAGGTGTCGATCTCAACGACGAGAATGACCGAGTTGCGGATCAGGATACCGATCAGGGCCAGCACGCCGAGGATCGCCACGAAGCCGAGCGGCGAGCCGCTGGGCAGCAGGGCCGCGACCACCCCGATCAACCCCAACGGCGCGACGATAAAGACCATGAACAGCCGCTGGAAGCTCTGCAGCTGGAACATCAGGATGGTCGTCATCGTCAGCAGCATCAACGGCACGACGGCGACGATCGGCGCCTGGCTCTTGGCGCTGCTTTCGACCGAACCACCCGCCTCCACGGTGTAGCCATCAGGCAGCTTGGCGGAGAAGGCGTCGATGGCAGGCTTCAGTTGTTGGTCGATAGTTGCCGGCTGAGTGCCGTCGGTAATGGCGGCCTTCAGGGTGATGGTCGCCATCCGGTCCCGACGCCAGACGACCGGTTGCTCGAGCTCGTAGTGGAAGTTGGCGATGGCGGCCAATGGCACGGCCTGACCGTTGCTGCCGGGCAGTTGAAGGTTGCGCAGCGTCTCGATCGATTCCCGCTCGGCCTTGGGCGCGCGCCCGACGACGTTGACGAGATAGATGCTGTCGCGAATCTGGGTGATTGTGGAACCGCCCGTCACGTTGTTGAGCGCGGTCGCGATGTCGGACGAGCTGACGCCGAGCTGGCGGGCCTTGTCCTGCAACAGATCGACCTTCACCACACGGGCTGGTTCATTCCAGTCAGAGATGATCCGCCCAAGACGGGCATCTGCACCCATGACGGATGCGAGATCGGCAGCAACGCCCCGCACCATTTGCGGATCCGGCCCCGCGACACGATACTGGATCGGGCGCCCGACCGGCGGTCCGAGCTCCATCTGCTTGACGAACACGTCGGTTCCGGGGAACTCGGTGGCCGCGGCTTCTGAAAGCGAGCCAATCAGGCGGTCCCGCGCCGCGATGTCCTTCGCGACGATGACCATTTGCCCGAAATTATCCGAATTCGGCTGCACATCGAAGGACAGCACGAAGCGCTTGGCACCCTGGCCCACATAGGACGTCCAGTGGTCGATATCGGCATTGCCGACCAGATGCGCGGATTCGAACGTGTCCATCTCTGCCTTGGTCTGGGCGAGCGTGGAGTTTTGCCGGGCTGTCCAGTCGACGATCAACTCCGGGCGATCGGAGGCTGGGAAGAACTGTTGCTGGACGAAGCCCATCCCGTAGAGCGAGGTGCCGAACAGGACAGCCGTCGCGAGGATGGTGATTTTCGGCCAGCTCATGCATGTGTTCAAAAGGCCACTGAAGACCCGCGAGACCGCGCCCTTCTTTTCGCTGTGCTTCTTCATGGTCTTGGGCAGGATCACGACGCCGATCAAGGGCGCAAAGAGAACGGCGACAATCCACGAGACGATCAGGGAAATGCCGATGACGACGAACAGCGTGAAGGTGAACTCACCGGCCGCGCTGTCGTTGAGACCGACGGGAATGAAGCTCGCGACGGTCACGAGTGTCCCTGTCAGCATCGGAAAGGCGGTCGAAGTCCAAACCGCCGTCGCCGCCTTGGTGAGAGGCTCTCCTTGTTCGAGCTTCGACACCATCATCTCGATCGCGATCATGGCATCGTCGACGAGAAGGCCAAGCGCGATGATCAGTGCGCCGAGCGAAATCCGCTGCAGAGAAATGCCGAGATAGTCCATGAAGACAAAGGTGATCGCGAGAACCAGGGGGATGGAGATGGCCACCACCAGGCCGGCGCGCATTCCAAGGCTGATGAAACTGACCACCAGCACGATTGCGATTGCCTCGGCCAGTGCCTTGGTGAACCCACCGACGGCCTCTTCGACGACAACGGCCTGATCGGCGACGTGATGCACGCCGATGCCGATCGGCAGGTCGGCGATGACCTTGTCCATCTTCTCCGTCAAGGCCTCTCCGAATTGCAGGAGGTTTGCCCCCGGCTTCATGCCGATGGCAAGTCCGATCGCCGGCTGTCCGTCGACCCGGAAAAGAGGCTGCTGCGGGTCGGAATAGCCGCGGGTGATGGTGGCCACGTCGCTCAGGCGGAAGAAACGGTCGTTGACGCGCAGGTTGATGTCGCGCAACGCGTCGTCGGACGCGAACTGCCCCGAGACGCGCAGATTGATGCTTTCAGCGCCCGTCAGCAGGGTTCCCGATGCGACGACGGCATTCTGGTTCTGCAGCGTTTCCACGATCTGCTGCTGCGTGATGCCGAGCGCCGCCATCTGCTTGGTCGAAAGGTCGAGATAGACGACCTCGTCCTGCGCCCCGATCAGGTCCACCTTGCCGACATTCGGTACGGAGAGGATCTGCTGGCGCGCAGACTCGAGGTAATCGCGAAGCTGGCGTTGTGTCAGCCCGTCGGCCGTAAAGGCATAGATGTTTCCGAACACGTCGCCGAAGCTGTCGATGTAGGCCGGCCCCTGCACACCTCGCGGCAGGTTCGGCGCGATATCGTTGATCATGTTGCGGACTTTGACCCAGGTGGGCTTCACGTCCGCAGCTCGGGTGTTTTCCAGAAGGTTGACGTAAATCGTCGTTTGCCCGGGCGTGTTGATGCTCTTGGTGTAATCGAGCGATTCCAGCTCCTGCAGCTTCTTCTCGATGCGATCCGTTACCTGGCTCGTCATTTCGTCGACCGACGCCCCTGGCCATGACGCCTGGATGAGCATGGTCTTGATGCTGAAATCAGGATCTTCCTCGCGCCCGAGGTTCATATAGGAGATCACCCCTGCCACCATCGACAGGATCATGAAATACCAGACGAGTGATTTGTGCTGCAGTGCCCATTCGGAAAGATTGAAGGACTTGATCATAGGGAGGTCTCGTTCGAAAATCGGATGGGCTGGTTGTCGGTGAGCGAGTTGACACCCGCAGAAACGATGCGGTCTCCGCGATCAATCCCGCGGATGACGTCGAAACCGCCACCCGGCGACGGCTCGATCTCGACATCGCGCCGGGAGACTGTGCTCTTCGAAGCGTCGATCACCCAGACGAAAGGTTTCTCACCGGCGCCGCCGACTGCATTGGGCGGCAACCACAAATGATCATCCGTTCCCGCAATTGGTGAAGCCGTCACGGTGCTGCCAAGGCGGTAGCCGTCCGGCGGCGAATCCAATGCGATCTTGGTGCGCCGGCTGCGGGTTGCGGCATCGGCTTGCGGCGTCGTTTCGCGCACAGTCCCGCGCACCTTCTTCTCAGGATTGGCTTGGAGCGTGACTTCGAAAGGCGTCCCGATGGCAGTCAACGCACCGAATCGATCAGGAATAT
>JARXAQ010000284.1 GCA_029865825.1 Rhizobium sp. | reverse complement strand
AATGAAAGGCGAGCCGATATAGGCCATGTCGGCGCCCATCGCCTGGGCGGCCAGCACCGCGCCGCCATTGGCGATCGCGCCGGCGAGCAGCAGCGGCCCGTCGAACCATTCGCGGATTTCCTGGATGAGCGCGAAGGGTGACAGTGTGCCGGCATGGCCGCCGGCGCCGGTCGCAACCGCGATCAGCCCGTCGGCTCCCTTGCGGATCGCCGAATTGGCGTGGCGGTTGTTGATCACGTCATGCAGCACGATGCCGCCATAGGAATGCACGGCGGCATTGACCTCCGGCACGGCGCCGAGCGAGGAGATGACGACCGGCACCTTGTATTTGACGCACATCATCAGGTCGTGCTCGAGCCGCTTGTTCGACATGTGCACGATCTGGTTGACCGCAAAGGGCGCGGCCGGGCGATCCGGGTTCTTGGCATTGTGGGAGGCGAGCTCTTCGGTGATCTCGGCCAGCCATTCGTCGAGCTGTGCCTCCGGCCGGGCGTTGAGTGCCGGGAAGGAGCCGACGATGCCAGCCTTGCACTGCGCCAGCGTCAGCTGCGGATGCGATATGATGAAGAGCGGCGAGGCGACGACAGGCAGCCTCAGATTGTCTTTCAGGATCGACGGCAGGGCCATCACTTCACCTCCCAGGAAGTTTACGTTTACGCAAACGTCAAATAACAGATCTCACCGGAACAGGAAAGAGACGCCGAGGGCCGGCATTCTCGCCAACCTGTGGCAAGATCGAACCGCACCGTCTCAATCCTGTGTTTATTCTTACGCATAGGAGCTTTCCGGGCTTGCCCTTGAAAAATCGAGCGTTTACCGAATCGTAACGAAGTATGCGTGTGGCAGGGGCGAACCCCGAAGGAGTATGGCGACCAATGAGCGGATTGGAAACAGCCATCCGGAACGCCCTGGAGCGATCTGATCGGGCCAACGCCGAATCGCGGGCACGGGTCTATCAGTCCGCCCGGCAGGCGCTCGAAACGGGGCTGCGCAAGCAGAACATCGAGGATCCAGAGGCGATCAACCACCAGCGGAGACGCCTTGAAGCGCTGATCCACGCAATCGAGGTGGAAGAGCGGGCGCGGCTGGACATGCGCGTTGATCCGCCCGTTGCGCCCCCTGCGCCGGCAGCCGCTGCCGCCCCGGCGGCCGTTCCCCTCGATCCGCCAACGGCCGCCGACCGGCCGGGTGGTCGCGTCGAGCCCGGTTTTGCCGCGGCGCATCCGGTGGAGCATGCCGTTCCAGTGGCAGACCGCGAGCCTGCGTTCGAAGAGGATGTGCAGCCGCCGCCGCCGGAGCTTCGCGAAGCCCACATAGCCGATGACGGGCCGGTGCCGGATATGCGCTCCGAACGGGCGGTGCAGCCGCGCCGCCGCCGGCGTGGCGGCGTCGCCCGCCTAATGATCTTCACAATCTTCCTTGCAAGCCTCGGCATCGGCGCCTGGTGGGTCTACACGTCAGGCCTACTGCTGACGGCGGCCGAACGTGACACCAGCGTGCCCAATCCGCCGCCGCGAGCCGAAGAAGAGGATTTCTCGGGGACCACGGCGCCCGCCGAGACCTCCGCGGGACCGCGTGCCATCGACACGAGGGGTGGTTTCACCGATGACTGGGTCAGTGTCTTCACGCCGGACCAAGTCTCTGCTCTTCATCCGCGCGCCAATGCTACGATCGACATGGTGACCGCCAGCGACGGAACGGCGGCGCGCATCGTCTCGCGCAGTGGCGACGCGGCAGGGGCGATCGAGATCACGGTCCCGACGGAGGTCCTGCGCGAACTGGCCGGGCGCACCTCGACGATTGCGCTGACGCTGCAATCGGCCGATGACAACCCGCTGCAGATTTCCGTCGAATGCGATTTTCCCCGGATGGGTGACTGCCCGCGCCACCGCTTCACGGTCAATCCGCAAAAACTCGATGCGCTTTTCCGCGTGACCTTCGACACCGGCATGGCACCCTCGACCCCGGGTCGTCTGGTGCTGAACGCCGATCTGTCCGGCAAGGGCGGTAGCCTCAATCTGTATGCGGTGCGGGTGCTGCCCGGACAGTGACCCCCGCAAGACGGCGTCCGCGCCCGGCGCGGACGGTCCGGCCTCCTCAGTCGAGGAAACCGGGGCCGCTGCCGATGATCTTCTTGTCCAGCTTGCCAATCTTGTCTTTATCCTTCCCTTCGTAATCCAGGGACAACAGGATATGGCGTATCAGGTTGATGCGTGCCCGCCGCTTGTCATTGGCATGCAGCACGGTCCAGGGCGCCCGCTCGGTGTGGGTTTCCTTCAGCATCCGGTCGCGTTTCTGGGTGTAGTCGTCCCACTTGTGCAGGGCGGCGATGTCCATCGGCGAGAGCTTCCAGCATTTCAGCGGGTCATGCGCCCGGTCATGGAAGCGCTTCAGCTGCATCTCCTGCCCGGTGTCCAGCCAGAACTTGAAGAAGTGGATACCTTCCTGCTCGATCAGCTTTTCGAAGCGGGGCGCCTGCTTGAGGAAGGCCTCGTATTGCTCCGGCTTGCAGAAATTCATGACGGGCTCGACGCCGGCGCGGTTGTACCAAGAGCGGTCGAACAGCACGAATTCTCCGGCAGAGGGAAAGTGCGAGACATAGCGCTGGAAATACCACTGCCCCATCTCGGTCTCGGTCGGCTTGGTGAGCGCCACGACGCGGGCCGAGCGTGGGTTCATGTAAGAGAGCGTCGCACTGATCGCGCCGCCCTTGCCGGCCGCGTCCCGGCCTTCGAACAGCGCCATCACCCGCTGGCCGGTTTTCTGCATCCAGAACTGCACCTTCACCAGCTCGATCTGCAACTGGGTTAGCTCTGCGACATAGGCCTTGTCCGACAGCTTTTTGTCATAGGGAAAGCCGCCCGACTTGAGGGCCGCATCCTCGATCCAGTCCGGCAGGTCCGGCAGGTCGATGTCGAAGATCCGCTCCTTGCCCGAGACCTTGAGGGTGACGGCGCGGCTTTGGCTCTGTGTATCCATGGTCGTTCTCCGGCCCGATAGGCTGTGTGCACTTGCCGTAATTGAGCGCAAGCGAAGATGGAGCGCAAGGCGCTGGATCGAACAATGGCTCTGCCTCGGCGGCTTTGGGGGATAAAGCGGCCCGAGCCATGGCAGGCCACCGGAACTTCTGTCATGAATCTCCTCTATCAGGCTTGGACAGATGAGATACGAGGTGCGTCGCAGGTGGCAGAGAACGGGCAGATCAGCGGCTGGCGTCGCCCCATCAGACTTCTTTTGTCCCGCTGGCTCGCTGTCATCGCATCGGCCCTGATGGCGGGGGCTGCGTGGTATTCCGGCGCGGAAATCGGATATGCCGTCGTGCTGTTCCTCCTGCTTGTCGTGCTTGTGATGGCGATCGGCGCGTCGACCGAGGACGACGCCGGGATGGCGGCTGCCAAAGCGCCGGTTGCGATGCCGGTGGATCCGCTGTCACCGGTCCGCGCCTCGATCGAGGCACTCGATATGCCCGTGCTCGTCATGGGGCCGGAAGCCGATCTCCTGGCCCAGAACATGGCCGCCGAACGCGCCTTCGGCGACTTGAGCCAAGGCCAGCATGTCTCGGCCCGCTGGCGCTCGCCCGGGATTCTCGACATGATCCGCGAAACGATCGAAACCGGATCGCCCAATCAGATTGAGCATTCCGAGCGGCTGCCCTCGGAACGCGTCTATATTGTCCGCGTTGCCCCCGTCGAGACCGAGGGGCAGGCATTTTTTCTCCTCTCCTTCCGCGACATCTCCGAACTGCGTCGGCTCGACCGCATGCGCAGCGATTTTGTCGCCAATGCCAGCCATGAGCTGCGCACGCCGCTCGCCTCGCTGCGCGGTTTCATCGAGACGATGCAGGGCCCGGCCCGGGACGACGCCAAGGCCAAGGAGCGCTTCCTCGCCATCATGCTCGATCAGGCGAACCGGATGAGTCGTCTGGTTGACGATCTCCTGTCGCTGTCGAGGCTCGAATTAAAGGCGCATCTGCCGCCGGACCAGTTGGTCGACCTGAAGCCGGTCCTCGGCCATGTGCGCGACAGCTTGGCACCGCTCGCCGCCGATCTCGGCGTCGAAATCCGCCTCGACTTGCCCGAGGAAGCAGTGGAGGTCATGGGAGAGCGGGACGAACTCGTCGAGGTCTTCGAGAACCTCATCGAGAACGCCTGCAAATACGGCCAGGAGGGTAAGCTCGTCGATGTCGTTCTGCGCCGCGAGCCGGGCGGCGGCACCGAAGTGCGCGTTCGCGACCGAGGCCCGGGCATTCCAGCCGAGCATGTACCGCGCCTCACAGAGCGCTTCTACCGGGTCAATGTTGAGGACAGCCGGTCCAAGAAGGGCACCGGTCTGGGGCTCGCTATCGTCAAACACATCCTCACCCGCCACCGCGCCCGCCTCATCGTGAAGTCGGAATTGGGTGTTGGCAGCGAGTTTACCGTGCGTTTTTGACATAAAACGTCGATCTGCTGTATCACAGATTAGAATAACTGAATAATTTCAGTGGCTTGAATTGTCACAAATGTTTCATCCAACTGACATAAAAGCGTGGGCTGAGAGCCGCTATGAACGCAGTTGCCGCTGCTGGGCAAATGCTGCAACGGCCGCAAAGACACACAAGCCCATCCGGGAGATTACCATGAACGCTCTGAAACTTTCCCTTGCTGCCTTGGCGGCCACCGTGGCCTTCGCCGGCGCTGCCGTCGCTCGCGACCAGATCCAGATCGCTGGCTCGTCCACCGTTCTTCCCTATGCATCGATCGTTGCCGAAGCTTTCGGCGAAAATACCGATTTCGGTACGCCGGTCGTTGAAGGCGGCGGTTCTGGCGCCGGCCGCAAGAAGATGTGCGAAGGCGTGGGTGAAAACACCATCGACATCGCCAACTCCTCGTCGCGCATCAGCAAGTCTGACATCGAGCTCTGCAAGACCAACGGCGTGACCGACATCCAGGAAGTCCGCATCGGTTACGACGGCATCGTCTTCGCTTCCGAAATCAGCGGTCCGGAATATGCCTTCACCGCTGCTGACTGGCACAGCGCTCTCGCAGCTCAGGTCGTCAAGGACGGCAAGCTGGTCGCCAATCCCTACAAGAACTGGAATGAGATCCGCGCCGACCTGCCGGCTCAGCCGATCCTCGCCTTCATCCCGGGCACCAAGCACGGCACCCGCGAAGTCTTCGACGTGAAGGTCATCGAAGCTGGTTGCGAAGCCGACGGCGCTCACGAACTGCACCTCGCTGCTGCTGCCGGTGACAAGGCTGCTGCAACGAAGGCCTGCTTGGCGCTTCGCACCGACGGCGTGTCGGTCGACATCGACGGTGACTATCCGGAAACCCTGGCGCGCATCGCCGCCAACAAGAACGCCATCGGCGTTTTCGGCCTGTCCTTCTACCAGAACAACACCGACAAGCTGCGTGTTGCCACCATGGAAGGCGTTGTTCCCTCGGTTGAAACCATCTCCAAGGGCGAATATCCGGTTTCGCGTCCGCTGTACTTCTACGTCAAGAACGCTCATCTCGACGTGATCCCGGGTCTCCAGGAATATGTTGAGTTCTTCGTGTCCGACGAAATCGCCGGTCCGAACGGCCCGCTCGCCGCTTACGGCCTCGTCTCGGATCCGGAACT
>JARXAQ010000153.1 GCA_029865825.1 Rhizobium sp. | reverse complement strand
TCGAGCCCGGCGAGATCGAAAGCCCGCGCAACTGATCGATCAGGGTCTCGTCATGCAGCCGCTTCGACGAGACGTTGACGGATATCCGCGGCACGCCCATGCCCATGGCGGTCCAGCGCATCTGGTCCTTCAGTGCTGTCTGCAGCACCAGCTGGTCGATGCGGGCCATGACGTTGAGGTCTTCGGCCACCTTGAGGAAATTGCCCGAGGCGAGCACGCCGCGATCCGGATGCCGCCAGCGCACCAGCGCTTCGGCACCGCAGAGCTGCATGTTCGCCGCCTCGAATTGCGGCTGGTACCAGACAATGAACTCGTCGCGCTCAAGCCCGGCCAGCATGTCGTCGGCCATGCGCTTTTTGGCGATGATGTTCGCCTGCAAATCCGGCGTGAAGAACTCGTGGCAGTTTCGGCCTTTTTCCTTCGCCTGGTAGAGCGCGATATCGGCGTTGATCAGCACCTTGCGCGCATCCGGCATCAGGCCGGACGATTGCGCGATCCCGATGGAAACGCCGCAGCGACAGTCGAAGCCTTCAAAGTCGATCGGGTGGCGCATCTCTTCGATGATCCGTGTCGACAATTCCGCGAGTTCGTCCGTCGTCGTCGCCCGCCGCGCCAAAACCACGAATTCGTCGCCGCCGATGCGGGCGACCAGGTCGCCACGCGGCACGTGGCGGCGCAGGATCTCGGCGGCATGCACCAGCATGGCGTCACCGGCGGCATGGCCGAGCGTATCGTTGATTTCCTTGAAGCGGTCGAGGTCGAGATGCAGGATGGCGAACTTGGCCCGCTGGCCGTTGCCGTTGCGGCTGAGGCCGTCGAGTTCGATGTCGAGTTTGCGGCGGTTGGCGAGCGAGGTCAGCGGATCGTGCAGCGCATTGAACTCGATGCGGTTCTTCGCCAGTTCCAGCTCGATGTTGCGCGTATCGGCTTCCGCCTTCGCCGCCCGCATCTGTTCGGCGAGCAGCGCGTCGGCCGTCACGTCGAAGGCGATCCCGATCAGCTTCTTGCGGCCGTCACGGCCGACATGCGGCTGTCCGACGGAGCGAATGAAGCGGATCTCGTTGTTCGGCAGAACGACCTTCTGCGTGGTGTTGAGGGTATGGTCGAGCGTAGAGGCGCGTTTCGTCGCGAGCTGGATTTCTCCGCGCTCGTCGGGGTGCACCCGCGACAACCAGACGTGCTCGGGCACCGGCTTGTCGCTGTAGGGAATGCCGTAGAGCTGATGCATGCGCTCGTCCCAGACAGCGGTCTTGGTGACGGGATCGCCCTCCCAGGTGCCGCAATTATAGGAGCCGAGTGCGAGATCCAGACGGTGAGAGGCCTCGGCCAGCTGGTGTTCGCGCGAGGAGAGTTCCTCGAGCGCAAGCTCCAGCTCGGCATTCTTGATGTCGCTGTTTTCCTTGGCCTGGCTCAGGGACTGGGTGAGCAGGGTGTCAGTGGTGATGTCGCAGACAATGCCTGTGATGCGGCCATCGATCGTCCGCGCGCCGACGGAACGCAGGTAACGGAAACTGTCGTCCGAGAGCGGCAGGCGGTAGACGATGTCCCAGCTGTCGGTGGTCTGGGCGATGACGCTGTCGAAATAGAGCTGTTCGGCCCGGCCGAGATCGTCTGGCTGGATCGCGCCATACCAGTCGGCCAGCCGGTCTTCCTCGTCATCGAGACTTTCCGGCAGTCCGTGCAGCCCGGCGGTGCGATCGTCCCAGAGAAGCGAATGGGTGTTCTCGTCGATTTCCCAAATGCCGATATTGGAGGTTTCCAACGCCAGTTGGAAACGCTGCGACAGTTCCAGCAGCCGCTCCTCGCGCGCGCGAAGCCGCATGATGTTGAGATTGCGTTCCCGCAGGAGGACGATCGCGAGCAGGATCGAGATCATCATCGCCGCCACGCCAGCGGTAAGCAGCAACCGGCTGGGCAGGAGACGTTTCATCGCCGCGTCCCAGCCGTCATTCGGCATGCCGATGACGACGAGCGATAGGCCGTCGAGGGTGATGGGCGATGAAAGCGTGGTCTCTTGTTTGAGCGCCGGATTACCCAGAATGATGTCGAACGCGCCTGTTGGCCCGATCTGTCCCACGGCGATCTGCAGGTCTGTGCTTTCGGCATGACCGATCCCCGTCTCGTGGCCGGGGAGATCCAACGCATGGAGGAACACGACCGGATCGATGTCGATCCGCAGCGACTGCCATTCACGCGTGGTCTGCCAGGGCATCGGCGGCACAGGAATGTCGATGGACGCCGACTGTTTCGAACTCGTGATCCGCGTGTCGAAGGCCATCCGGGTCGGATCGTCGAGAGGCTGCAGCCGTAGTGAGCGGAAATGGGGGTTGCGCGCCATCACCATGGCGACGGTACGGTTGAATTCCGTGGGCGACAGCATCGGATCGTCCGCGAATGTGTCCGCGATCTCCTGCGCCAGTGCGACATCGTCGTCCAGTCTGTCGTGGATGACCGCAGCCGCGTGGTCAAGGCCGTCCTGCACCATGTGCTCGACACGGGTACGCTCATGGCTTGCTGTGTCCTGGTCGATCATGAAGCCGGCGGCGATGATCAGCGCGCCGGCGATGGCACCACCGGCCAGCAAGACGATGCCGTTGCCCCATTTGCCGTCGGGCCGCGGCCCTGCCTTCAACTTACGCAACTGTCACCACCCTCGAACCTTACCGCGGATAACCCTATGCGATGGCGGTTAATTTAGAATTTCGAAGGTGCCTCACGTTTTCTCGGCGGGCCTTTGTGCCCGCAAAGAAGGGCCGTCTTGTTCGCCCGATATGCGCCGGCGTGACACCCCCTTCCTCAAGGCGCGGGATAAACTTCCGCCAAGGCTTGATCACGGCGGCGTTCCTGTCCACAATCCCATCGAAATAACACGCCAGCGGGCAAATTTCGCCATATTCCGGAGGCCTATCTTGTTTTCGTTTTCAGCATTGATTTGGTCGAAGGTGGTTCGAATGCGTATCCTGATATCGCTGCTTCTCGGTACGGCAAGCCTTCTGTCCCCGATTGCCGCCTTTGCCGGCAGTGATGACGTGGAAGCAACGATCGCCGCCGTCAATGTCGACGGAATGAGCCTGATGCTCGATGACGGGAAGACCTATACGGTTCCCGCCGAGTTCAATTTCGAAGGGCTGGAAGAGGGACAGAAGGTCATTGTCTTCTATACGGAAGTCGACGGAAAGCGTGTGATCGACGATCTCGAGGTCGTGCAGTAACCCTTGCTTTTCCGGAGCTAGGCGCGTCACTTCGCGTGACGGCGAAACCGGTTCAAATCCATCCGATTGTGGCCGTGCCGGCCTCGGTGTTGCCTTCGATCTTCAGGATGCGGTCCTGCCAGATGTTCATCTCGCAGGCCTCGTCTTCGCTGACATGTCCGATGAGCCGGAAGCAACTGCGGACCACGCCGCCGTGGCTGACGCAGACCGTCGGCCGCTCGACCGAGGTGAGCCAGGCTCCGATCCGCCAGGACAGGATTTCGTAGCTCTCCGCATCTTCGCCGGGAGGGATGAAGCTCCACTTCTGCCGCGCCCGCTCCGCCACCCGGTCGGGGGAGATGCGCGCGAGCTCCGGCAGCGTCGATCCTTCCCAGTCGCCGAATGAAAGTTCCTTGAGACGGTCGTCGAGTCTATAGCCGTCAGCGGGGAGGCCCATGGCCAGGCGAGCCCGCTCCATCGTGTCGCGGGTCCGCCCCAGTGGGGAGCTGACAAAATCAAAACGCCCGACTGCGTTGCCGAGGATCTTTTCAAGCTGCCGCCCGTTTTCGCTCGCCTGGGCGCGACCGGTCTCGTTGAGCCCGATATCCTTCTGGCCCTGCATACGCCCTTCAGCGTTCCAGTCTGTCTGGCCGTGTCGGATCATGTAGATGAGCACGGCAACAGACCTCGTTTTAATCCTTGGCGACTGCGATGTCCGGCGCGTCGACGGCCTTCATGCCGACCGTGTGATAACCACAGTCGACGTGATGCACTTCGCCCGAAACACCGCTTGAGAGGTCGGACAGCAGATACATGCCGGACGCGCCGACTTCGTCGGTGGTGACATTGCGCTTCAGCGGCGAGTTCAGCTCGTTCCACTTGAGGATATAGCGGAAATCGCCGATGCCGGAGGCGGCCAGCGTCTTGATCGGTCCGGCCGAGATGGCGTTCACGCGGATGCCGCGCCCGCCCATGTCGACAGCGAGGTAGCGAACGGAGGCTTCGAGTGCCGCCTTCGCCACACCCATGACGTTGTAATGCGGCATGACCTTTTCGGCACCGTAATAGGTAAGCGTCAGCAGCGAACCGCCATCATTCATGATCTTCTCGGCGCGGGCGGCGACGGCGGTGAAGGAATAGACGGAAATGTCCATCGTCCGCTGGAAGTTGTCGCGGCTCGTCTCGATGTAGCGGCCGGTCAGTTCGTCCTTGTCGGAAAAAGCGATCGCATGCACGACGAAGTCTATTTGGCCCCACTTTGCTTCAAGATTGGCAAAGACCGCGTCGATGCTCTCGAGATTGGTGACATCGCAGTCGCCGGCAAGAAAGGCATCCAGTTCGACGGCCAGCGGCTCCACGCGCTTCTTCAGTGCGTCGCCCTGCCAGGTCAGCGCGATTTCAGCGCCCTGGTCACGGCAGGCCTTGGCAATGCCCCAGGCGATGGAGCGGTTGTTGGCAACGCCCATGATGACGCCGCGCTTGCCTGCCATGAGGCCGGAACCTTGAACCATATTGGATCCCCTAAACTGTCAAGTGGTGTTGCCTATGGCATAGGCTGTTCCGCCGTTCAAGATTGAACCGGATCGCCACACCGTGTCGGGCCAACAATGGCTGTATCTTTGAAATTTCGAATAAATCGCGCCGTTGCCACCCCGCAAATGCGCGTTTGCGCATCACCGGCGCCGCTATCCTCAGAGATACAGACCTTCGCGCATCAGGCGCATCAGGTCGGTCACCTTCTCGTCCGGTTTTTCCCACAGCATGACGCGCAGTTCAACGACGAGCGCGCCGCGTCCGCCATTGCCGTCGGGCAAGCCCAGCGCCTCGACACGGATCGACTGGTCGGAATTCGACCACGGCGGCACGGTCACCTTGACCGGGCCTTCTGGCCCCTCGACATCGGTTTCGCAGCCGAGCACGGCATTTTCCAGCGTGATCGGCAGAACCGCATGAATGTCATAGCCATCGACCAGGAAGCGCTCGCTGCGCAGGATGCGGACAGTGACCGCCAGGTCGCCGCGTAACAGGCCCTGGAATTTCAACCCCTGACCCCTGAGCTTGACGACATGGCCATCGGTCGCGCCGCTCAGCGGCACGCGCACTTCGCGCCCGTCGGTAAGCGTAATCGGCACGGACTTCTGCTCCAGCAGGTCGGAGATCGCGACCACGGCCTCGGCAAACACGTCGGGCGCCTTTTCCGGTGGCGGTGGTGGGGCTGTGCCGCGCAGGCGCCGGACAAAGGAACTCAGCAATTCGATCGGCGCCAGAATGGAAGGGGCCGGTGTCCGCAAGGGGATGCCGTCATTGATGTCAGAGGCCTCCTGCTCGCGCTTCAGCGTTTCGGCGGCGGCTGCTGCCTCCGGGCTGTCGCCGAAGATGTGGGACACCATCTCTTCCGGAGTTTCCGGCTTGGCGCTGCCGGCCTGCGGACCGGCGGCTTCACCAGCCGTAGCACCCGCTGCGCCCTGCGCGGAGCCGGGTCCGGATGCCTGTGACTTGCCGGCGTCGGTGCTGCCGGATGCGGCGGCGTTATTGTCAGGCGACGAAGTGGCCTTTGCTGGCTCGGCGTCCGCGGCAGGCTTGGCAGCACTGGCCGATGCCTTCGCCTTGGTTGCCTTGGCCCGTTCGGCTGCTTTCGCAGCCTCGGCCTTTGCCTTCTCTGCTTCTGCCTGGGCGAGTTCCGCCAGGATGCGCTCGGCATTGGCCTTGGCGATCTTCGCCTTCTCAGCGGCTTCGCGGGCGGCATTGCGCTGCTGCATGATGGTCTGCTCGCGCTCCAGCGCCTCGACCTTGGAGCGCTGCTGGTCGTAGCGGCTGCGCTTGGCCGGGTCCTTCAGCACCTCGTAGGCGCGACCCATCTCGGCAAAACGGTTATGCGCATTGGGATCTTCTCGGTTCTGGTCCGGATGGATGGATTTCGCCTTCGTGCGCCACGCGGCCTTGATCTCGTCCGCACCCGCATCGCGCTTCACGCCCAGGATCGAATAGAAGTCACGCATAATGACACCAACTATCGACAGCGGCGAGGCCCGTTCATGGCGCCTTGAACCGCAACAATTCGGTAACCACTCCGCAGACATGGCGGTGGCGGCAAAACAACAGGCCGGAACCGTCGCACGGTATTCGCTAATTGAAAGTTACGGTGAGCGGCAGCGTGCGGGGCTATTCTTTCAGCTTGCTTAAGCAAACCTTTCAAATGCGACCGAACACGAGGTCGCCGTTTACGAACGGCGATCGAAGCTCATAAGTTCCCAATTCCCGGTGCCCGACGTGCAGGTCTTGCCGGAGAAATAGGCGATGCCCTCATAGGAGTGGCGGGTGGTGGAGAAGTTGCGGCAGATGAAGCCCTGGCCCTTTTCTTCCTGGATGGCCGTCACGACGCCGGCGCTGCCGGTGGTCGCATTGGCCCAGGGAAGGGGTTTGCCGTCTGTCTTGTCGAGGTCGACGGAGGAGACCGCGCTCTGCACGGTGAGTTCGTCCGAATGACTGGAGGGATTGCCCTTTTTGGAGACGGTCGATGTCGAGATCGAGCTGTCGACACTGTCCGACCCGAATAGGTCCATGCTGCTGCCGAAGCAGCCGCTGAGCGGAAGTGTCGCAGCGATGATGAAGATCATCGAGGCTTTGCGCATGCAGCTACCCTTTGTACGCTCAACCGACTTTGCTATGTCTCTCAAGGGCCCTTGCATCCAGCGCTTCGCTCTGGTGGCCAGTATGCAGATCAGGAGCAATTGAGACAATATGTCAGAAGTCGGGTTAACAACTGGTGACTTTACCGAAGAGAGCGAGCCGTTTGCCTTGTTCGCAGCCTGGCTGCAAGATGCCGAGGCTTCAGAAAGCAATGATCCCAATGCGGTAGCGCTGGCCACCGTGGATGCGGATGGTCTTCCGAATGTGCGTATGGTGCTTCTCAAGGGGTTCGATTCTCGCGGCTTCGTTTTCTACACGAATTTTGAGAGCCAAAAGGGACAGGAAATTCTCGGCCAGAAAAAGGCGGCAATGTGTTTTCATTGGAAAAGCCTGCGCCGCCAGATCCGTTTGCGCGGGGAAGTCGAGGTTGTCTCGGATGCCGAGGCCGACGAATATTATCAGTCCCGCCCACTCGGCAGCCGCATCGGCGCCTGGGCGTCCAAGCAGTCGCGACCGCTTGAAGGCCGTTTCGCCCTGGAAAAGGCAGTGGCCGAATACACCGCCAAATATGCGCTCGGAACCGTGCCCCGTCCGCCCCACTGGTCGGGCTTCCGCATCATCCCGAAGTCGATCGAATTCTGGCACGACCGCAAGTTCCGCCTGCATGATCGCATCGAGTTCCGCCGCGACGGCGACGGCTGGTCGAAGGTGCGGATGTATCCGTGATCTGCGGGTGGGGGAGGGGCCTCTCAGCCCTTCTTGAGGCGTGAGGGAATACCCGACGCTAGCGCCTGCACATAGCGGGTCTTCTGGTAAAGCCCGTTGAGCGAGATGCGCGGCAGGAGCTGCGGCGCATCGAGCGAGGCGGGAGCCAGGGTGCCTGGGCGCGTCGTCACCGACAACCGGAAGCCCGCCCAGTCTGCATAGCCCGCAGTGCGTGGCGTGGCGCTGCGCGCATCGCCATAGGGATAAGCAAAGGTCACCGGCCGCGTGCCGGTGATGCCGGCCACATAATCGGCGCTGTCATTGAGCTCAGCGAGGATCTCCGTATCGCTCAGCGCATCAAGCCCACGATGGCTGACCGTGTGGGCGCCATAGGAAACGAGCGGATGACGGGCGAGCGCCCGCAACTCTTCGGCATCCATCACGGTTTCGGCGACCAGTGCATGCGGATTAATCCCCGCGGCCTGGGCCGCCTGATCGAGTTGAGCGACGGATTTCGCTTCGTCGCCGGCAAAAACGGCGGCAACGACGGCATCGAAGGCCGCAGCCTTGGCCCGCACCGTGCTGCAATCGGCGTCGATCCGCGTGGCTGGTAGGCAGAGTGTCAGCCTGTTCTGCTTGGCAATCAGGGCCGCTGCCGTATCCCACCACATCGTATGGCTGCGTTCCGACAGCCCCTTACAGACGAAAATGGTGAAGGGCACGCCATGCCGCTCGAAGACGGGAAGGGCATGCTGGGCATTGTCGCGAAACCCGTCGTCAAGTGTGAAGACGGCAAACGGCGGAGACGAGGCAGGCTCTTCCAGAGCAGCCGGCACGTCTTCCAACCGGATGCAGCGATAACCGTCGCGTTTCAGCGCCACGATCGCGGCGTCGAGAAACTCGGGCGTGACGTCGAGATGCCGATTGGGCTGAAACGGACCCGCCTCGGCAGGGCGAACATGGTGGAGGGTGAAGATAACCCCACGGCCGCGCGCAGATCTCACGAGGCGCAACCGCGACAGAAGGAAGGACATCTCCAGTCCGCCGGTGATCACCGCTCGCTTGATCGTCTGTTTCAGCTGTCCCGCCATGGCCCCGGCCTGCACCCCTTTTGCTTTGCGGTCAACCTAGCCGTGAAGTCCTTAAGCTTCGTTCAACGGCAGGGTCTCAAATCGAGCCATCCCGGTGCCGTGCGCGCCACCCGGCAAAGGCGGGTGGCAGAACTCGCCTGAAATCTTAACTCCCCGCTAACCAAGATCGGGCGACCTTCTGTGGACGATTGGTTGCATTTGATTCCGATCGGCTGATTGTCGCCCCATTCTTGCCCTAAGCGCAGCATCGGGACGGCGCGTCGAGAGAATCATGCAAGCCTGAACATTCATTGAAATCCAGGCGGCATTTGGAGAGTTCATGAGCAAGTTATTGATCGCGTTTTCGTTTTGTGTGGCGATCCTGTCTCTCTCAACCTCGGCTCAGGCCGGCAGTGCCCAGCTGCTGCTGGATGCCCGCACCGGCGAAGTTCTCGCCTCCGAGAACCCTGATGTGCTCAATCATCCAGCCTCGCTCACCAAGATGATGACCGTCTACATGGTTCTCGACGCGATTCATGCCGGCAAGCTGTCCTGGGACAGCCCCGTTCCCTTCTCCAAATACGCCTCTGCCCGTCCGCCGACCAAGCTCAGGGTCAAGGCCGGCGACAAGATCACGGTCAAGGAAGCGGTACTCGCCATGATCGTGCTCTCGGCCAACGACGTGGCCACCGCCGTCGGGGAGAAAATCGGCGGCTCGGAAGAAGGCTTTGCCGCGCTGATGACCCGCAAGGCTCGATCGCTCGGCATGCTGAACAGCACCTTCTTCAACGCCTCGGGCCTGCCGCACGCCCAGCAGTTCACCACGGCCCGCGACATGTCGACCCTCGGCGTCGCCCTGATGCGCGATTTCCCCGAAGACTACGAACTCTTCTCCACCAAGAGCTTTGCCTTCCGAGGCCGCACGATCAATGGCCACAACAACCTGATGTATCGCTACAAGGGCATGGACGGTATCAAGACCGGCTATACCAATGCCTCGGGCTTCAACCTCGTCAGCGCCGTCGAGAGCGATGGCCGTCGTATCGTCGGCGTCGTCATGGGTGGTCGCACGGCAGCCAGCCGCGACAAGCTCATGGAAAAGCTGATCAACGCCAATATCAAGAAGGCTTCCACCGGCACACAGCTCCTGGCAAGCCGCACCACTGCGGTTCAGATGGACCTCGCCCGCATGGGCGGTGACGTGCCGGTGCCGGTCTCGCGGCAGTCCGCCATGGCGGCCGTCCAGGGCATGGCCGGCGCCACCGGCGTCGCCACCACCGATGTCGCCTCAGCCTATGCCGAGGGTGACCTGGCGCCCGCTGCTGAGCCTCTCACCGCAGCCATCCCGCGCGCCGCAGTCGGGGCAGGGCAGGGCGCGCAACGGGCCTCTGCCGCCTCGACCACCGGCGAGCGCAAATGGCAGATCCAGATTGCAGCTGCGACCTCTGCCCAAGCCGCCATGGAACTGTTGTCGGACGCTCGCGACAAGGTCGGCGCACCGCTCAAGAACCTCGACACCTATACCGAGATGGTCACCCGCAACGGCACCACCTTCTACCGCGCCCGCTTCACCGGCTTCGACACCAAGGACGAAGCCCGCACCGTCTGCGACAAGCTGGTCCGCCAGCGCTACGACTGCGTGCTGATGCCGGCCCGGGGGTGATCAATTGCGTCACAAGACAGGCGTAATATCCCGCGCGCCCAGGTCCTCGAAAAGTCTCAGCAGATACCCATCCGGATCCGCTACGACGAATTGCCGGTTGCCGACCTCATGATCGTCGCGGCGATACCATTTCTCTTCGAGAGGCGGGTAGAGCACCACGCCCGCCGCAGCGAGGCGGGTCAGGATGTCATCGACACTCGGCACCCGGATTTGCAGGTTTAGCCCGAGCCCGAAGGGCTTCTCCAGCGGCGCTTCTTCGATCTCAAATGTGCGCCCGATGCCGATCTGGTCGATCATCAGTTGCGCCTCGCCGAGCGTCAGGTAGCTAAAACCTTCCTCGGGCCGCTCGTAGGCGACCGCGAAGCCGATGAGGTCGCAGTAAAAGGCGCGGCTCGCCAGCCAGTCGCTGACGGCGAGTTCCGGAACCAGCGCGTTGCCGATCAAGCCTTCGTTCCACCCACCGTGATCTGGTCCATCCGCAGATGCGGCTGGCCGACGCCGACCGGCACCCATTGGCCGGCCTTGCCGCAATTGCCAATCCCGGTGTCGAGCTTCGTGTCGTTGCCGATCATCGAGATCCGGCGCATGGCGTCCGGCCCGTTGCCGATCAGCATGGCGCCCTTGACCGGTGCGCCGATCTTGCCGTTTTCGATGAGATAAGCCTCGGTGCAGCCGAAGACGAATTTGCCGGAGGTGATGTCCACCTGGCCGCCGCCGAAGGAGACGGCATAGATGCCCTTTTTGACGGATGCGATGATCTCGTCCGGCGTTTTGTCGCCCGAGAGCATGTAAGTGTTGGTCATGCGCGGCATCGGCTGGTGGGCATAGCCCTGGCGGCGGCCGTTGCCGGTCGCCTTCATTCCCATCAGCCGGGCGTTCTGCCGGTCCTGCATGTAACCGACCAGTTTTCCGTTCTCGATCAGCACGTTATAGGCCGAGGGCGTACCCTCGTCGTCGATGGTGATCGAGCCGCGCCGGTCGTTGATCGTGCCGTCGTCGACGACGGTGACGCCGGGGGCGGCGACCATCTCGCCCATCAACCCGGCAAAGGCCGAGGTCTTCTTGCGGTTGAAGTCGCCTTCCAGCCCGTGGCCGACGGCCTCGTGCAGCATGACGCCCGGCCAGCCATTGCCGAGCACGATATCCATCGTGCCTGCCGGCGCTTCTTGTGCCTCGAGGTTCACCAGCGCCTGGCGCAGGGCCTCGTCGGCGCCGCGCTGCCAGCTCTCCTGCGTCAGGAAATCGTCAAAGCCCATGCGTCCGCCGGTGCCGAAGGAGCCGCTTTCCTGACGGTCGCCGTCACCGGTGATGACGGAGATGTTGATCCGCGTCATCGGACGGATGTCGCGCACCCGGTGGCCGTCGGCCCGGAGGATCTCGACCACCTGCCAGCTAGCGCCAACTGTCGCCGTCACTTGGCGCACCTTGGGGTCCTTGTCGCGCAGATAGGCGTCGATTTCGGAGAGCAGCTTCACCTTCGCCTCGAAGGTCGGCGAGCCGATCGGGTTGCCGTCGCCATAGAGTTTGGCATTGGTCCGCTGTGGCGCCGCTGCATAGGAGCCGGAATGACCATGGGTCACGGCACCGACGGCATCGGCCGCACGCGAAAGGGCCGAAAGCGACAATTCGCCGGCATGGGCATAACCCACCGCTTCACCTGCAACCGCCCGGAGGCCAAAACCCTGGTCGGTGTTGAACGAGCCGCCCTTCAGCCGCCCGTTGTCGAAGGTCAGCGATTCCGCCTGCGCATGCTCGACGAACAGCTCGCCGTCGTCAGCGCCTTTGAGCGCATCGGCAACGCGCTGGGTGAGGGTGGCGTCATCGCAGTCGAAGAGGGAGAGAAGGTCCTGGGTCATGCGGGTCTCCTTAAGCGCTGCCTCTGCATGTAGGGGGACAACGAAGAAGGGGCAAGCCCGCTGGACTTGCCCCGAAGGATCAATGGCTCACGATTCGGCGATCGATTACGGCAGCTTGTCGTAACCTTCGCCGAAGCCGGCAAGCTCGATCGGAATGCCGACGCGGTCCTGATCGGCCGACTCGCGCAGGGCAAACACCGCGGCCTTGCCGGCGCGCAGGATCTTCATCAGCTCCTCGTCGATCTCGACTTCGACGTAACAACCCTCGGAGAAGCAGCGGGTGAAATAGGCGCGGCCAATGTTGTTGCCGTCGACAAACAGCTCCATCCCGTCCTTCAGGAGAACGCCAAGCGGCGCCAGAATACGCAGGATACGGGCCTTGCGGTCGGCCGTCTTCAACACGACGACGGACAGCCCGACTTCCGGCCGGTCTTCCGCGATCACGTTCTGCATCAGCGCGCATTGTTCGACCGTGGCGCCCGCCGGATTGTCGCAGATCACCGACCAGGCGCCGTGATTGGAGCGCACGGTGCCCGGCTGTTGCTGCGTTTGCTGGCTCTGCGCCGGGCTCGCAAGCGTGCCGATCAGCACGACGGATGCGGCAAGGCCGGACCAGACACGTCTAGGAAGACCCATGAATACCTCTGGAAAACGAATCATCCCGCACATTCTTGTCGCCCGGGTGGGGAAATGGAAAGCCCCGACGCCTGTTTTACGGTCGACTGCGGCATAATTGGGACTGGTTCAGTGGTGACGTCGAGGGAAGTGCGGCCCCATATTGGCCCCCTTGGCGAAAAGCCTGTGAAGGAAGGGCTCCGTCAGTTGATCAAGCGCAAAAATGCCGCACCGGCTTTCGTCGGAGCGTATTGCGAATGCGGCCGATCTGTGATTTTAAACGGCGACACTAGCATGATTTTTGCGCTATGGTTTGATGTGGATCAAGCGCTTGTGGGAGACCAACCGTGATGAAGAGAACCTATGCAGCCTTGGTCGCACTGGCCTGTCTGCTTTTCGCTTCTGCCAGCTTCGCCGATCAGCCGAAGCCGTGGCAGATGGGTCTGCAGGATGCAGCTACCCCGGTCATGGAATTTAACCGTTGGTTTGAGCAATACACGCTCTGGTTCATCGTGCCGATCACCATCTTCGTCCTGATTCTTCTGATCGTGGTCGCTGTAAAGTTCCGCGCAACTGCCAATCCGGTGCCGTCGAAGACCAGCCATAACACGGCAATCGAGATCGTTTGGACCGTGGCGCCGGTCCTCATCCTATTCGCAATTGCGATCCCCTCCTTCAACCTGTTGACCTACCAGCTCAAGATGCCGGAAAACCCTGACCTGACGGTCAAGGCGACCGCCACCCAGTGGCTGTGGTCCTACGAGTATGAAGGTGAGCAGGCCGTCTCCTTCGACAGCTACATGCTGAAAGAAACCGACCGCGCTGCCGCCGGCAAGGAAGATGTCGCCCGTTATCCGCGCCTTCTGGCCGTCGATAACGAAGTCGTCGTTCCCGTCGGCAAGACTGTCCGCATGCTGGTCACCGCGGCACCGACCGACGTTATCCACGCTTTTGCCATGCCGGCATTCGGCATCAAGATCGACGCCATCCCCGGCCGTCTGAACGAAACATGGTTCACGGCTGAACGCGAAGGTCTGTATTACGGCCAGTGTTCGGAGTTGTGCGGCAAGGATCACTCCTTCATGCCGATCGCCATCCGTGTCGTGTCTGAAGAGCAGTATTCGACCTGGCTGACGGCTGCGGCGTCTGACCTCGCTGGCGCAAACAAGGCGCTGATGGCTGCTGTTGACGGGGCTCCGGCTGCCGTTCAGAGCGCCGAAAACATCACGAACTGAGAGGAGTGAGGACAATGGCCGGCTCTGTTGCCCACGACGACCACGCGCACGATGCGCATCATGACCATAAGCCGGGCTTTGCCGCTCGCTGGTTGTTTTCGACCAACCACAAGGACATCGGTACGCTTTACCTGATCTTCGCGATCATCGCGGGCATCATTGGTGGCGCCTTGTCTGTCGCCATGCGCATGGAGCTCCAGGAGCCTGGCATCCAGATCTTCCACGGCCTGGCCTCCATGGTCTACGGCGCTGAGGGCGATTCCGCGATCGATGCCGGCAAGCACATGTACAACGTCTTCACCACGGCCCACGCGCTGATCATGATCTTCTTCATGGTCATGCCGGCGCTGATCGGCGGCTTCGCCAACTGGATGATCCCGATCATGATCGGTGCTCCGGATATGGCCTTCCCGCGCCTCAACAACATCTCCTTCTGGCTCATCGTTCCGGCCTTCCTCCTGCTCGTGCTTTCGATGTTCGTCGAAGGACCGGCCGGTGCCCATGGTGTCGGTGGTGGCTGGACGCTCTATCCGCCGTTGTCGACCTCCGGCCAGCCTGGCCCGGCCGTCGACCTTGCGATCTTCGCGCTCCACGTCTCGGGTGCGTCCTCGATCCTCGGTGCGATCAACTTCATCACCACCATCCTCAACATGCGCGCTCCGGGCATGACGATCCACAAGATGCCGCTGTTCGCCTGGGCCGTTTTGGTCACGGCCTTCCTGCTGCTCCTGTCGCTTCCCGTCCTCGCCGGCGGCATCACCATGCTGCTGACCGACCGCAACTTCGGCACGACCTTCTTCGCGCCCGAAGGCGGCGGTGACCCGATCCTCTACCAGCACCTGTTCTGGTTCTTCGGTCACCCGGAAGTCTACATCCTGATCCTG
>JARXAQ010000189.1 GCA_029865825.1 Rhizobium sp. | reverse complement strand
GCCGGGCCATTGTAGACGAGACGCTACGCTCAGACCGGCGGCACGGCCGGCTTGCGGTTGGTGAGGTAAACCCCGAGCACCACGACGCAGGTGCCAATGATCATCGGCATCGTCAGATGCTCGCCAAAGGCAATCGCCGCCTCGATCGCCGCAAGTGGCGGGATCAGATAGATCAGCGAAGCCGCCTTCGAGACGTCGCCCTTCCGGATCAGATAAAGCAGCAGCGCGATGGCCCCCATCGAGATGCCGAGAACCGACCAGGCGAGCGTGGCGAAGAAGCCAAGGCTCCAGTCGACATGCATGTCCTCGAGCAGATAGGCGGCCGGAATGGTGACCAGCAGCGCACCGACATATTGCAGTGTCGCGACGGCTCTGAGATCTCCCTCCTTCAGGTAACGCTTCTGATAGATCGTCCCGGCGGTCACGCAGGCCATCGCAAGCACATTGATCGCCACCGCATAGACCGGGATCGTCTCAGCATCGATGACGATCACGTTCGGCAGCACGGCAATCGCAATGCCGGCAAAGCCGACGAGCAGGCCGATGCGCTGAGCAGCACTCAGGTCTTCGCCGATGAGATAGGCGGCAGCCACCCCGGTCATCAGCGGCTGCAACCCGGCGATGATGCCCGAAAGCGCTGCCGGCACCCCCTGCCCGATCGCCCACCAGACCATGCCGAGATAAAGCCCGTGCAGGAAGATGCCGGACACGATCGCATGCATCCAGCCGCTCCGCTGCTTCGGGAAAGCCACGCCACTCACGCGACAAAGAATGAAGAACAGCACCACCGCCACGCCGTAACGCACCACGAGAAAGGTCAGCGGGTCGGCGTACAACCCGCCATATTTGGCCGCGACCCAGCCTGTCGACCAGAGCAGGACGAAGAGAATGGGGGCAATGCGCGCAAGGGTCATCGAAAAGGCACCGCAACAGGAGGGCTGAAAACAAAGTTTGACAGGCTGCTCGTTAGTCCGGACCCGCAAGAAGGTCAAAACAGTTCTTCTGCAGGCGGTGATCAATTCTGCTGAGCCGCCAGCTGTCAAAAAAATATCGGGCAAATAATGACTAAAATTTATGCAATCAAAACGAGACGCACGCCATCGGGGGCTGGAGCTTCGTCAAGTCTGAAGGCAAAGCGCCTGCAACTGCGGCATGCGCACCTCCTAAATCGCGCAAAACTTGTGCTTATGCCGAAATTCCGGGCGAATGTCGGCGCCGCGGAATTATCGCTTGAGGCCTATGAGCCCGCTTGCATTGGCAAAAGCGTTGTATTCAAATGACAAAAAAAGGGGACGGCGTCATTGGCATTTGATGAAATGATTACCGCGGACAACGCGCCGCGTGCACCTTACCAGAACTACCATGACTGGTACTCCAGCCAGGACCCCGCGAGGCTTCTGGCGAAGTCCAGGGACGCGGAGAACATCTTCCGCAAGACCGGCATCACCTTCGCCGTCTACGGTCACGAGGACTCCTCCGAAAAGCTCATCCCCTTCGACATCATCCCGCGCATCATCTCCGGCCGCGAATGGCGCAAGCTCGCCCAGGGCATCGAACAGCGTGTCCTGGCGCTGAACGCCTTTCTCGACGACATCTACCACAAGCAGGAAATCATCAAGGCCGGCCGCATCCCGCGCGAGCTGATCGAGAAGAACGTCGCTTTCCTGCCCGAGATGATCGGCTTCCGTCCGCCGGGTGGCGTCTATACCCATATCGTCGGCACTGACATCGTGCGAACAGGCGAAGACCAGTTTTACGTTCTGGAAGACAATGCCCGCACACCCTCCGGCGTCTCCTATATGCTGGAGAACCGGGAAACCATGATGCAGATGTTCCCGGAGCTCTTCCAGCTCAACAAGGTGCAGCGCGTCGAGGACTACCCGTATCTGCTGCGCCAGTCGCTCGCCTCGCTCGCCCCTCCTGGCTGCAAGGGCAAGCCGCGCGTGGCGGTCTTGACCCCCGGCATCTACAATTCCGCCTATTACGAACACTCCTTCCTCGCCGACATGATGGGCGTGGAACTGGTCGAAGGTTCGGACCTGCGCGTCATCGACGGCAAGGTGAAGATGCGCACGACACGCGGCTACGAGGCAATCGACGTGCTCTACCGCCGCGTCGATGACGACTTCCTCGATCCCTTGACCTTCCGGCCCGACTCGGCGCTCGGCATTCCCGGCATCATGGACGTCTACCGCGCAGGTCACATCACCATCGCCAATGCGCCTGGCACCGGCATTTCCGACGACAAGGCGATCTATTCCTACATGCCGGAAATCGTCGAATTCTACACCGGCCGCAAAGCGCTGCTTGAGAACGTGCCGACCTGGCGCTGTTCGGAGGCCGACAGCCTGAAATACGTGCTCGAGCATCTGGAAGAGCTGGTCGTCAAGGAAGTCCACGGCTCCGGCGGCTACGGCATGCTGGTCGGCCCGACCTCGACGAAAAAGGAGCGCGCCGATTTCGCCGAAAAGTTGAAAGCCCGACCCTCGAACTATATCGCCCAGCCGACACTGTCGCTCTCGACGGTTCCGATCCTCGTCAACAAGGGGATCGCGCCCCGCCACGTCGACCTTCGTCCTTATGTCCTCGTCTCCGACAAGGTGCAGATCATTCCCGGCGGCCTGACCCGCGTAGCCCTGAAGCAGGGTTCGCTCGTGGTCAATTCCAGCCAGGGCGGCGGCACCAAGGACACCTGGGTATTGGAGGACTGACATGGTCATGCTCGGAAGAACTGCCAACGGTCTCTTTTGGATGTTCCGCTACATCGAAAGGGCCGAAAACATCGCCCGTCTCGTCGATGCGGGCCTCCGCATGTCGCTCACCCGCTCAGGTGCCTCGGACGAGGACTGGGACGCGGTGTTGAAGAGCGCCGACGTGCGTCCGCTGTTCGCCGAACGCCACGGCAAGGTGACGGCCTCGGACGCGATCGACTTCATGCTGCGCGACCCCGCCAATCCGTCGAGCGTCATCTCCTGCATCGACGCCGGCCGCAACAATGCCCGCATGGTGCGGACCGCGCTCACCCGCGAAACCTGGGAAGCGACCAACGAATGCTGGATCGAGCTCAAGCAGATGCTCGCCCGCAAGCTGAAATCGGCAGACCTGCCGGAGGTGATCGACACGGTGAAACGTCGCGCCGGCCTGATCCGCGGCGCCTTCCACGGCTCGATGCTGAGAAACGAGATCTACAATTTCGCCCGCATCGGCACCTTCATCGAGCGCGCCGACAACACCAGCCGCATCCTCGACGTCAAATACTACGTGCTTCTGCCGGCTGTGACCCAGGTCGGCTCCTCGCTCGACAACATGCAGTGGGAATCGATCCTCCGCTCGGTCTCGGCCCATCGCTCCTATCGTTGGGTCTATGACGGAGAATACAAGGCGGCGAACATCGCGGACTTCCTGATCCTCAACAGTCAGATGCCCCGCTCGCTTGCCTATTGCTTCGAGAAGATCACCTCCAACCTCGGCTATCTCGCCCGGGACTACGACCACAGGCTCGCAGCGCATGAAACGGCGGACAATGTCCTGTCGACGCTGAAGTCGACGACGATCGGCACCATCATGGACCAGGGACTGCACGAATTCCTCGACGATTTCATTGCCAGCAACAACAAGCTGGGCAACGAGATCACCGAGGGTTACCGGTTCTACAGCTGAGCAGGAATGAGCCCATGCGTTTGCGCATCACCCACACCACCGAGTATCGTTATGACGACCCGGTGCAATACTCCCTGCAGCGGCTGCGACTGACCCCGATCACCGGACCGGGTCAGACCGTCGACAATTGGACGATCGATGTCGACGGCGCCGAGGTCCAGGCCGGCTTCAACGACCAGTTCGGCAACCAGACCCACCTGGTTTCCACCGAGGGACCGAGCCGCAGCGTCCGCATCGTGGCGACCGGCGAAGTCGACACGGAAGACCGTGCCGGCGTGTTTGGCCAGCATATTGGTTATGTGCCGCTCTGGCTCTACCTGCGCGACACGCCGCTGACCAAACCGGGCAAGCTCACGCGCGAACTGATGCGCAGCCTGTCTGGCGAAAACGAGTTGGCCCGCATGCACGACCTGATGGACAAGCTGCACGCCGCCGTCGCTTACGAGACTGGCACCACCGGCACCGAGACGACGGCGGAGCAGGCACTTGAGGCCGGGCGCGGCGTCTGCCAGGACCACGCCCATGTCTTCATCGCGGCCGCCCGCCTGATGAGCCTTCCGGCGCGTTATGTCTCAGGCTATCTGATGATGGACGACCGGACCGAGCAGACGGCGACCCATGCCTGGGCCGAGGTGCATCTGGCCGGTCTCGGCTGGGTCGGCTTCGACGCCGCCAACAACCATTGCCCCGACACCCGCTATGTTCGCGTCGCGACCGGCCTGTGCTACGCCGACGCGGCCCCGGTTTCCGGGCTTCGCATGGGCGCGGCGAGCGAAGATCTCGCCGTCAAAGTCGTGGTCGAGGACCGCGCCCAAAGCCAGAGCCAGTCGCAGAGCTGAACAGCTGGCCGGGCGGGAACGGCGACCCGCACGTGCGGAACGAGCCGCTGGATCGCCAGCGCAAGCCCGGCGCCATCTCGCCATGCTTGTATCGACGACTGATCCCCCTGTTCCGGCCCGCTTCGGCGGGCGCGAAAAAAGGCCGCCGATGCTGTTTGGCAAATCCCTGTTCCAGTCCGTGATCGACCGGCTCGCCGAAGAAGAGGCGGAGGTGCCGGAGGATGTCGGCGCCACAGAGCCGCGTTTTCGCATCGACGGCCTCGGTGCGAGTTATGCGCCGGAGCGCGTCGAGGCGACACTGGTGGACGACAGCCGACGGCGCGACGCCTATCTCTTCCTGATGCGGGATGAGGTGCCTGAAGAGCCGCCTGAGCCGGCCATACCGATCGAACCGCAAAAGCCGGACTGGCTCGGTCGTCTTTCGATCGAAGAGATTGCGACGGACCTCGCCATCACCGCGAAGGACGATCGCGAGACGCTGCAGGAACGACGCCGCGCCTTCGCCCGACTGAACCATCCGGACCGCATTCACGCCGATTTCCGCGACCAGGCCACGACCCGCATGAAGATTGCCAACATCCTGGTGGATGAGGCACTCTTGCGCTGCCGGATGTGAATGGGCGACCTCGAGTGGCGCCGACGCATCGCAGGTGCCGATCCTTCAGAGGCGCAAATGACCGGAAGTGCCGGCGCCGGAGCGGTCGCTCAGTCGTAGAAGCGCTTGAGCAGCCGGTTGACGCTGTTGCGCTCCGTCACTCCACCCAGCTGCTCCAGCACCCACTGTTCGTGATCGTGCCAGATCGGCATGAGTTCCTGCAGATAATTCGACCCGGCTGGTGTCATGAACAGCGATTGCACACGGCGATCGGTCTCTGACTTACGGCGCTCGATAAATCCCTTGTTCTCCAGCCCGTCGACGATCGCGACGAAATTGGCCCGCTGGATGCCGAGAGCCTCGGCCACTTCACTCTGCTTGGCGCCCTCGTTGTGGGTGAGCAGCAGCAAGACGGCGAAATCGGTCGGCCGCAGTCCCTTGGATGAAAACGCTTCGTTGAAATGCTGGAAGACCGCCAGCTGCGCCCGCCTCAACCGATAACCGACAGCATCCTCCATGACGGAGAAATCCAGCTTGCTCGCGTTCGGCACGCATTCCTCATTCACCAGTTCCGGCATTTTTTCGCCATTGTTCGTTGCCCCAGGTGCCCCGTTGATCGGCGGCTACCCCCATGCAACCATTCTTAACCGTTTGAACCGGCACCACAAGCCGGGATCACGGGACCGGACCCCGGAATTCGCTGGTTCTGATCAGAATTCGGCCAATTCAATCCGATCTCCACCAGTTTTGAGGTGCCAGTTTTCCGCCATTGGCCACGGAATGACCATTCCTCTGGCCGCCACGGGCATAGCCGGCGAGAAAGCCCTAGCGTCCCGCGCTTTTACGATTGAAGGCCGCCGCCGACTGCGCTATGACCGCTTTCAGAACGACGAGTCACTCGTCGTCGGAAGCACCCGTAGCTCAGCTGGATAGAGTGTTGGATTCCGATTCCAAAGGTCACAGGTTCGTGTCCTGTGGGGTGCGCCATTTCTCCATTTGTCTTCTTGAAATATAGCTCTTTGCTTGTCTTTGCGT
>JARXAQ010000360.1 GCA_029865825.1 Rhizobium sp. | reverse complement strand
GCAACGATCTGCCCTTCTTCCTCGGCCTGATGCATCACCTGTCGGAGCGCGGCCTGTCCTGCCCGCTGCCTTTGCCGCGCAAGGATGGCGCGCTGCTCGGCGAGCTCTCCGGTCGCCCGGCGGCGCTTATCTCCTTCCTCGAGGGCATGTGGCTGCGCAAGCCCGAGGCCCCGCACTGCCGCGAAGTGGGCAAGGCCTTGGCCGGCATGCATGTCGCTGGAAATGGCTTCGAACTCACCCGCCCCAACGCGCTGTCGCTCGAAGGCTGGCAGATGCTCTGGGCAAAGTCTGAGGCCCGTGCCGACGAAGTCGAAACCGGCCTCGAAGACGAAATCGGCGCCGAACTCGATTTCCTCGCCGCCCACTGGCCGAAGGATCTGCCGTCCGGCGTCATCCATGCCGACCTCTTCCCCGACAATGTCTTTTTCCTCGGCGACGACCTGTCCGGCCTGATCGACTTCTATTTCGCCTGCAACGACTTCCTCGTCTACGACCTGTCGATCTGCCTCAATGCCTGGTGCTTCGAAAAGGACGGGTCCTACAACATCACCAAGGGCAAGGCGATGATCGAGGGTTATCTCTCCGTGCGTCCGCTCTCCGCCGACGAGATCGCGGCTCTCCCCGTGCTCTGCCGCGGCTCGGCGTTGCGCTTCTTCCTGACGCGGCTCTATGACTGGCTGACGACGCCGGCAGGCGCGCTGGTGGTCAAGAAGGATCCGCTCGAATATCTGAAGAAACTGCGCTTCCACCGCGCCGTCACCAATGCCTCCGAATACGGACTGATTTCATGAAACATGTCGACATCTTCACCGACGGTGCCTGCTCGGGCAATCCAGGCCCCGGCGGCTGGGGTGCTGTCCTGCGTTACGGCGAAACCGAAAAGGAACTCTGCGGCGGCGAGGCCGACACCACCAACAACCGCATGGAACTGCTCGCCGCCATCAGCGCGCTGAACGCCTTGAAAGACGCCTGCGAAGTCGACCTGCACACCGACAGCAAATACGTGATGGACGGCATTTCGAAGTGGATCTTCGGCTGGAAGAAGAACGGCTGGAAGACCGCCGACAAGAAGCCGGTGAAGAATGGCGAACTCTGGCAGGCGCTTGACGTCGCCAACCAGCGCCACAAGGTCAAGTGGCACTGGGTCAAGGGCCATGCCGGCCACCCGGAAAACGAACGCGCCGACGAACTCGCCCGCAAGGGCATGGAGCCATTCAAGGTCTCGACCTTTGGGAAGTCTCTACTGGTGAAGTGAGCGGGTTTGGGCGGCAAGGCGTCTCTTCCACCACCCGCCCTTGCCCTTTCTCCCATTCCTCCTATGCTCCGGAAAAATACACAATCGGGAGACATCCATGATCCAGCACTGCGTATTCCTGCGCTTCAAGGCCGCTGTCCAGACGGCCGAGAAGCAGGCGATCTATGCCGCGATCGCGGAATTGAAGGACGTGGTGCCAGGGATGTTGGAGGTGAAGTCTGGGCCGAATGTCTCGCCCGAGGGCCTGAGCGGCGGCTACAATGACGGCTTCGTCGTCACCTTCGAGGATGCGCTGGTGCGCGACTACTATCTCAAGCATCCGCAGCATGTTGCGGTCGGCGAGCGCATCGTGCACGCCACCGACGGCGGGCTCGCCGGCATCCTGGTCTTCGATCTGGAGAGCTAAGAATTGCCGCTTTCGGGGCGAGAAGCGCCATTCGGACATAGCGGTCGGTGGCGGGAGATCGCGACGCCGTGGCGGCCTAATCGGTCGTGAGGCGTCTCTGCGATGTCATCTGTCACTGCTAGAGTGGTTCTTCTTCCCCGGAGACCTCACCATGCACATCCGATCATTGCTCCTGTCCGCCATCCTGCTCTTCCCGCCATCGCTCGTCGTCGCACAGGACCCGATGGAGCTCACGGTGATGAGCTTCAACATCTGGGGCGGCGGTGGCAATGCCGGTAAGTCGGTGGATGAAACGGTCGCCGTCATCAAGACGGTCGGTGCAGATATTGTCGGCATCCAGGAAACGCGGCTTGAGCCCGATCCCTGCACGGCTGAATCCTGCAGCGCCACGGGGGAGAGCAAAGCGCGGGCGATCGCCGAGAAGCTCGGCTATTTCTTCTATGATCAGGGCCAGCAGAATGCTGCACTCTGGGCGAATGCCATTCTCAGCCGCTATCCGACCGGCAAAGCAACACCCCATGATCTCGGCGTCGAGATCGATGTGAATGGCCGCAAGGTCTACGCCTTCAACCTGCATCTGACCGATTTCCCCTATCAGCCCTATCAGTTGCTGAACATCGAGTACGGCACGGCACCCTTTCTGAAGACCGCAGCGGAGGCGGAATTGGCAGCCAAGGCCGCCCGTGGACCGGCTCTCGACCTGTTCTTCGCCGATCTCAAGCACGCGGATGGGGCAGACGCCGCCTTCGTATTCGGTGATTTCAACGAGCCATCCCATCTCGACTGGACGGACGCGGCCGTCCGGGCAGGCCGCCACCCTCTTGCGGTCGGTTATCCCTCGTCCCGAAGGATCGAGGCCGAAGGCGGGTTCATCGATCTTTTCCGCGCCGCGTTTCCCGATCCGGTCGCCAAGCCCGGTTGCACCTGGACCCCGACTTCCGAACCCACAGCGAGCGACGACCATCACGACCGCATCGACTATACCCTTGGACGCGCAAAGAACCTGACGGTGATCAAGGCCGGTATCGTTGGCGAAAAGACACCCGAGGCCGACATCGTCGTGACGCCCTGGCCCTCAGACCACCGTGCCAGCATGGCCGTCGTTCAGTTTTGATCGGGCGTCCATTGGTCAGACGAAAAAGCCGCCCGCGCACGCGGACGGCCCTGCTGAAGGTGCAAAGAAAGGCGTAAGCTTCAGAGCTGCTCGATCATCGTCGCAGCCGAAGACACGGTTGCCTGGCCTGGATTTTCCTCGATGTTGAGGCTCTTCACCACACCGTCCTCGACCAGCATCGAATAGCGCTTCGAGCGAAGGCCGAGCGCACCCGCCGACAGGTCCATTTCGAGGCCCAGCGCCTTGGTGAACGCGGCGTCCCAATCGGCGAGGAAATGGATCTTGCCGAGGCCGCCGGAGTGCTTGGCCCAGGCGCCCATGACATGCCAGTCATTGACGGCGACGACGGCGATCTCGTCGACGCCGCGTTCCTTCAGTGCATCGCGGTTTTCCAGGTATCCCGGCAGGTGGTTCAGCGTGCAGGTGGGCGTGAAGGCGCCGGGTACGGCAAACAGCACCACCTTCTTTCCGGCGAACAGATCGTCAGTGCTCGTCTCCACGGCACCATCCGCCGTCTTTTCCTTGAAGGTCGCCTTGGGCAGCCTGTCACCAATCGCAATGGTCATCGAAGTTAGTCCCCCTGGTTCGGCACGCCGGCCTGGTGCCGGTCGTCGTGTGTCGAGGCCGAATATAGAAGTGGGTCAATCAAAGGCAAGCGCGGTTTCCATGGCGCGATCGCTTGCCACGACCAGAATGCCCCAGCGTTTGCCGGCGAGCGTATAGCCCTCCGGCAGTTTGCCGATCGGCACCGTGAAGAGGGTCTCCCCATCGGCAGCGGCAGTGGTTATTCCGTCGACATAGACGTGCCCGCTCGGGCCGCTGATGAAGACTTGAGAGAGAGGGGCGTCCGCCGGCAGGCGCAGCGACACCTCGAGGCTCTTGGCATCGGGCTGCATCCTGTGTCCGGTCACGCGGAAATCGGCGCTCGGGCCGGGCGGCACCAGACCTTGCGCCTTTTTAACCAGGGCGACCTCCGCCGGGTCGCTCACGACCTGGCGGTCGGGTGCGACGACGAGATCGGCCTGGAACGGAATGCAGATGTTCTGACAGACGCCGACAAAGGCGGAAAGTGCGACCGGCCGATCATCGGGAGCCGTATCCAGGACGATTGGCAGCGCCACCGGGTGGTCGTAGCCGACATCCTGCAACTCGCCGCCCGACAGGAGTTTCGGCACGGGAAAGTCGACCCGGCGCACCGAGTAGTCTGCGCCCGGTGCTGGCGCGATTGACGGCGGAATGCCGACCTCGCCCGGCTCCTTCCAATAGGTGATCCAGCCCGGCTTGGGCTCGATCAGCAGCACGCCTGCGCGGCTGCCATCCGCGGCAGCCGGCAACAGCACCAGCCGCATTCGCCCCCCTTCGTTCGTCGCCCAGTCGCTACTCGCCGCTTCGGCCACCGCAACGAAGGGTGTGAGGCAGAGCGGCAGCAGCAGGGCAAGGCGAGCCAGACGGGTGATGGTTCGCCGACAGATCGGCGGCAGGCAGGAGCGTTCGGGCATGGACAACGACATGAGCATGGAACTGCGGAACCGATGGATGATAATCGATCCTGTAGGCGATCGGATGGGACGATGCCAGTCACGCTTCGGCGACCTGCATCATTTTGGGTTGATCGCGGTTCGCTTCTGCCCCATCTTGGATGGGAGACCACCTGAACCGCGCATCGAACCGATGGCCGCAAGGCAGACCGAGGAGGCAGGCATGGCATTGTCGACGAAGACATCCCTCAGAGAACGCGGCTTCCTGGACGGCCAGTTGCTGATCGCCATGCCGGGCATGCCCGATGGCAACTTTGCCCGGGCGGTCGTCTATATCTGCGCCCATTCAGATGCTGGCGCCATGGGCGTCATCATCAACCGAGCGCAATCAGTCACCTTCGCCGACCTTCTGCTGCATCTGGAACTGATCGACCGCAACGACGCGATCATGCTGCCCGATCACGCACGCCACTTCCCGATCCAGTGCGGCGGCCCGGTGGAGCAGAACCGCGGCTTCGTTCTGCATTCGGACGACTATCTCTCCGACAGCTCGATCCCCGTCAGCGACGACATCTCGCTCACCGCCACCCTCGACATCGTCCGCGCCATCTCGGATGGACGCGGCCCCCGCTATGCCACCATGCTGCTCGGCTATGCCGGCTGGGGCCCGGGCCAGTTGGAGGAAGAAATTATCCAGAACGGCTGGCTCAACTGCGCCGCCACCGAAGACCTGATCTTCGACCGCAGCCTCGACAACAAATATGACCGCGCGCTGGCCCTGATGGGCATCAGCCCGGCCATGCTGTCCATGGATGCGGGGCACGCGTGAAACGCAGCGCTTGGGGCGCTGTCGTCATTTGCGGAATCCGCCGCCTTTCTGCCGATGATAGGTCAATGCTGTGCTCAGGCACACCATCAACGGCGCGCGAGGCAACGCGCGGTGGGCAGGGATAACAAGCGCGCGGTTTCCTTCGAACGTGAAGTCTGCGGCAAAGACCGTGCGAAACATGTCGACAAGACTGGTCTTGCAGTTGAACAGCACCGCACTGTCGTCGGGCCACCGCTTGATCGTGCCCAGCCGGATAGTGGTACCGCTTCGGCTGGCCTCGGTCAGGTAAGCCGGCTCGCCCCATTTGAGCGTCTCCGTCAGCGGTCCGATATCTCCGATCTCGGCCGCGACGGTATAGATCAGCATGCGAACCTCCAGAAGACGCGCTCGCACCGGTTCCGGATAGCGAGCGAGGGCATTGGAAATGAGGTCGGGGACTGGCGGCACCGTCATGGTGCAGCTTTCAGAGGCAGATGAATGTCTGTGCGCAATTCCGCCGGCGGCACCTCACGCGGGTCGTTGAGATAGGCCTCGAAGATGGGGGCATCATCCGGCTCGTAACCGGATGCGGGCAGCCAAACGCCCAGAAGCCAGCGATAGGCGCCTCGCATGTCGGCATAAGGGCCCTTGTAGCTCAGCCTTGCATAACAGCCGCCGCGCAGAACCGTCTCCACGAGCGGCGCGTCGATCGCAACAGGTTGCGAAACCGGCATGCAGGCGCGCGAACGCAAGGTCTGCTCGGCAACAAGATCAGGATCATCGAAGAACACGCCGATCATGGCAGGCTGCGCTGGCAGGGCAGAACGCCTGCTAAGTTCGACAAACAGCTTGCCCATGGCATGGTCGATCTGCATGTAGGATCCAGCGTGGTCGATCCCGGCACAACGCCGCTCCGGCAGGCTCTCCAATGTCACGGGAAAGCTGTCGGCATTGTCAGCCAGTGTCGCAGCCATGAATGCGGAATGCGAGCCGTTCTCCCGGTAACTCGAGGGGCTCGTGCCATAGGCCTCCTTGAAAGCCCGCCCGAAACTGTCGGCCGAGCTATAGCCTGCACGGCGGATGATGGTTTCGAGAACTGTATCGGCGTTCGCAAGTTGGTCCGCCGCACGTTGAAGTCTCAGCCGCCGGATCGTCGCGACGACCGTCTCGCCACGCATGGCCGAATAGATCCGGCTCCAATGATAGGAGGACAGGCAGGCGACTTCCGCCAACGTGTCGAAGGAGAGATCGTCGTCCAAATGGGCGTAGATGTAGTCGAGGACCCTGTCGAGGCGGTCACTGTAGGCATTCTGGCGATGCATCGGAATTCTCCGCTCTGCTTGAACGTGTCCACAGTCTTACACGACCCCCACCGGCTAATCCTGCTGAGTTGCGCCATGCCGCGCTGTCGGATGCGGTTGCAAGGCTTGCCTTCCTCCACCTGAGGGTTCACTGTCGTCGGCATATGGCCATCGTGGTCAGACCCGTCGCGAGCCCCATCCCATGCCCTCCACCGATATCCTCATCGCCTTCTTCGTCACCACCGCGTTGTTCGCCTTCATCCCCGGTCCGGCCATGCTTTACGTTGCGGCCCGCACCCTGGCCGCCGATCGGCGCGCCGGCTTGATGGCAACACTCGGCATTCATGTCGGCTGTTACGTGCATGTTGCAGCCGCAGCTGCCGGCCTGTCGATCCTCTTTCACCTCGTGCCGACACTCTATCTCGTGGTGAAACTGGCAGGCGCTGCCTATCTGATCTATCTCGGCTTTCGCATGTTCCGCGCGGCGCGCTCGCAAGCTGGCCCATTGGAGACGATGCAAACACAGAAAACGGCAGGGCATGCCTTTCTCGAAAGCATGCTGGTCGAGGTGCTCAATCCGAAGACGGC
>JARXAQ010000118.1 GCA_029865825.1 Rhizobium sp. | reverse complement strand
TGACGAATGCCGCTCGCCGGCGTCATCTCGTGGATCCGGGCGCCGGCTGTGGCCGCGACCCGGGCCAGGCCGACCAGCAGTTTCAGCGGGTGGATATGCCCGGTGCCGGTGTCGCGCACGCCGTAATGATAACGCGTCGAGCCTACACGCTCTTGCGTCTCCTCGCGCTCCATGAAGGCGACATGCGGATAACCATAGCGCACGGCCAGGATCTCGGCATCGTGCCGATACTCCGATTCCCAGCCGCGCTTGTGCGCGACATTCATCTGGCCAGGCAGATATTCGATGTCGATGCCGTGCTGCTCGGCAAACTCCAGCAGATAGCGCTTGGCGTTCTCCGCCATGTCGAACAGCGCCTTGGAGCGCTCGAAACCCAGTTCGGCCTCGATTTCCGCCGGCCAGGCGCGCTGGCCGGTGCCGAGTTGCCCGCCGTTACGGCCAGACGCCCCGTCACCGAAACGTCCGCCCTCGATCAGCACGACCGAGGCGCCGAGGCGGGCCAGGTTGAAAGCGGCCTGCAGGCCGGTGAAGCCGCCGCCGATGATGGCGACGTCGGCGGAGACGGAACCGTCGAGATCCGGATATTCCGGACGCTCGCCGACACTGGCCTGATACCAGGAGATCCCCGGGGCGATCGGGCTTTGCCAGGTCATGGAGATTTCCTCACACGTTCAGGAGGAGGAATTCGCGTTCCCACGGGCTGATCACCTGCATGAAGGTCTCGAACTCGCCACGCTTCACGCCGGCATAAAGACCGACGAACTCCGCGCCGAACACCTCGTGGAAGTCAGCCTCCCCTTCGAGCAGGGCAACGGCTTCCAGCAGGCCACGCGGCAGATCGACGGAACCTTCGTTCGCCGACCCTTCGGCTGCCGCTGTCGGCTCGATTTCCTTCATGATGCCGAGATAGCCGCAGGCGAGCGACGCCGCGAGCGCGAGATAGGGATTTGCATCCGAACTCGGCAGGCGGTTTTCCACGCGCCGGGCCGCCGCATCCGAGACTGGAACACGGAAGGCAGTGGTGCGGTTGTCATAGCCCCAGGCATTGTTGACCGGCGCCGCCATGTCAGGCGTCAGGCGACGATAGGAATTGACGTAAGGCGCCAGCATCACCAGCGAACTCGGCACATATTTCTGCATGCCGCCGATGAAGTGGAAGAAGGCCTTGGACGCTGATCCGTCAGGATTGGAGAAGATGTTCTTGCCGGTCTTGGCATCGACCACCGACTGGTGGATGTGCATCGCCGAACCCGGCTGCGCCTGCATCGGCTTGGCCATGAAGGTCGCATAGATGCCGTGCTTGAGCGCCGCTTCGCGGATGGTGCGCTTGAACATGAACACCTGGTCGGCAAGCTCGATCGGATTGCCGTGCCGCAGGTTGATTTCGAGCTGTGCCGGACCCTCTTCATGGATCAGCGTGTCGATCTCCAACCCCTGCTTTTCCGAGAAGTGGTAGATGTCGTCGATCAACTCGTCGAACTCATTGATGGCGGCGATCGAATAACCCTGGCCACCGATGATCGAGCGGCCGGAACGGCCCTTCGGCGGATGCAGCGGATAGTCTGGATCGTCGTTCATCGCCACGAGATAGAACTCGATTTCCGGCGCGACGACCGGCTTCCAGCCCTTTTCGTCATAGAGACGCAGCACATTTTTCAACACGTTGCGAGGCGTGTAGGACACATTGTTTCCGTCGACATCGACGATGTCGCAGATGACCTGCGCCGTCGGATCCGTTTCCCAAGGCACGACGGAGAGCGTGGACAGGTCCGGCAACAGCTTCAGGTCGCTATCGCGTGGCTCGTAGCGGAAATTCTCGGTCTCGTCAGGATATTCGCCCGAAATCGTATGACGATAGATGGCCGAGGGGAGCGCCAGCGAAGTGTTCGAGGTGAACTTGGACGACGGCATCATCTTGCCGCGCGGCACGCCGGCAAGGTCGGGCGTGATGCATTCGATGTCCTCGATGCCGCGGGCGCGCAGCCAGCTGGCGGCCTCCTTCCAGTTCGAGACGCCACGCTTCGATCCAGGGTCCGGCGGAATGCTCGTCTTCTTGGAGGTCACGTTGAGAGGTCTCTTCATCGGTTTCTTCGGAGGCATGTCTCACCAGTTGGTTGTTGGTAGGTTCCATCATAACCAGACTTTGCCCGATGGCGAGGGGGAGACGTTGACTTTGATCATAAGTTTGCCGAGACAGGCGCCAGTCGGACAGGAGAAGCGGCATGGCCAAGATCTATGACGTCGCCATCATAGGCGCGGGTGCCGCCGGCATGATGGCGGCCATCACCGCCGGAAGACGCGGCCGCTCCGTCATTGTGCTCGATCATGCCAAGGCGCCGGGCGAAAAGATCCGCATCTCCGGCGGCGGCCGCTGCAATTTCACCAACATCCATGCAGGCCCGAAGAACTACCTCTCCGCCAATCCACATTTCGCCAAGTCGGCGCTTGCCCGCTACACGCCGGCCGATTTCATCGCGCTGGTCGAGAAACACAAGATCGCCTGGCACGAAAAGACGCTCGGCCAGCTCTTCTGCGACGACAGCGCCAAGGACATTGTCCGGATGCTGCTCGACGAGATGCGCGCCGTCCATGTCGAGCTGAAGCTGTCCTGCGAGATCTCCGAAGTGGCAAAGAACGTAGACGGCTTTCGTCTGCAAACGAGCGAGGGTCCGGTTCTCGCGAGAAGTCTGATCGTTGCCTGTGGCGGCAAGTCCATTCCCAAAATGGGTGCCACCGGCTTTGCCTATCGGATCGCCGAACAATTCGGCCTGGCCGTAACCGAGACACGCCCCGCGCTCGTGCCCCTGACGCTGGAACCCAATTTGCTTTCGGCCCTGTCAGACCTGTCAGGGGTCGCCGTGGATGCCGATGTCATCAGCGGCAAGACGCGGTTTCGCGAAGCCATGCTTTTCACCCATCGTGGCCTGTCAGGCCCCGCGATCCTGCAGATCTCCAGCTATTGGCGCGAAGGCGACGAGATCATCCTGTCGCTGGAGCCGGAGCGCGACTTTGCCGAGATCCTGAAATCTGCCAAGCGCGAGAATGGGCGCCAGCAGGTGCAGACAGTGCTCGCCCAGCATCTTCCCAAACGCCTCGCGCAGTATCTCGTCGAGACGCACAAGCTGGAACGGCCGCTCGCCGACTTGGCCGACAAGCCGCTTGTCGCACTGGCCGAGCAGATCCGTGGCTGGCGCCTGAAGCCGGCGGGATCGGAAGGCTATCGCACCGCCGAGGTCACTCTGGGCGGTGTCGATACACGACACCTCGACAGCCGGACCCTGCAGGCGAGGGACGTGCCCGGTCTGTTTTTCATCGGCGAATGTGTTGACGTAACGGGCTGGCTCGGTGGCTACAATTTCCAGTGGGCCTGGGCGTCCGGATTTGCGGCCGGCGAAAGTGCCTGATCCTTTTCACCTGTTACAGGCAAGCTTTGCATTGTAATTCAGGACTTGTTAACATGCGTCGGCCATCCTGACAGAATGCCGGCGCGGTACAGTCAAAACCGCGACATGATGTCTGGTCGGCACGCCCAAGAGGCATATTCTCGTCACTGACCTTTCCAAGGATTGCTGAGATGACACCTGAGAACCGCAAGCCCCGCGCCATCGCCATTGCCCGCGCGCAGGATGAAGAACGCAACCGCAATCGTGCATTTGTGATCAGCAGCCTCTTTGCTGCCAGCATGCTGGCAACCCTCCTTTGCGGCCTCCTGGCCTGATCTTCTCAGCCACACTCTGAGATTTGCAGCCGCATCGTCGATGCGCGAAGCTGACTTCTTTCGATCATCTGGAAACGCGCGTGCACCCCAAGCGTCCGCGACGCGACTCGGGGAAACCCCTGGCGAATCTCTGCGACATTCAAGGCCTGTATCGCGCCAGGTGCGTGGCGCAGACGGCCTGTACCCCTTAACTCGGTCTTGAGACTTTATCTGCAATTCTGGCCTCCGGAGTGGAGTGACGCCGGCGCAAATCCTGTTTGCGCGGGAAGTAGATATGCGGGGAAGCAATCGCTTTTCCGAATTTTGGGGGGACGCGTTTTGATCGACCATATTTTGTCCAGGTTTTCGATTTCCACCAAGGTGATGGCCTTCGTGCTGCCCTTCGTCTTGTCGATCACGGCCGTCGGCCTCATGGGCCTCTATGCCTCGGGCCTCCTGCAACAGCGTATGGAAATCTCCAACGGTACGATGCGCTCGCTCAACGGCTTTCGCACGGTCAATGCCGCCATGACCCATTTTCTGGCCGAGACTTCCGATGAAACCCGGACCGCCGTCGTGTCTCAGCTCGACGCCCAGCAGGCGACGCTGAAGGACAATACTGCCGAAATCGGCGCTGACGGCATGGGGCGCAACTTCCTTGACGAGGCCATTGCCGGCACCGGGACGATCAACCAGAAGATCGATGCGCTCTGGCAGCTGCATCAGTCGGAGGTTCAGACCGCTGCGGCCATTCAGGATCATCTCAAGGGCCTGATGGCCCAGCAGATCCGCGTCGGCGATGAAGCCCAGAAGCTGCAGCGCGCCGTCGTCAGCGGCGAAGGTGATGCCAAGGCGGCGCTCCGCGAAGCCGAGCGTCTGGCCGCAGCCGGCACCCAGCTTACCGAATTCACTCGCGGCTATTTCGCCGCCGGCCTGCCCGAAGCACAGATCCCCTATCTTCAGAAGCAGCTCCCCGAACTGGTCAAGACCCAGCGCAAGATCGCCAATGCCCTGCCGGCCAAGCTCAAGCCCATGGGCAAGGAATTCCAGGCCGCCATCGGCGAGCTGAAGACGCAGATCGCAACCGGCGACACAAGCCTGGACGCCGGCCGCGCGCTCGGATCTATCGTTGCCCGTTTCCGTGGCTTTGCCGCCACGCTGGAGCAGGGTGCCAAGGAAAAATACGCCCTGTCCGTGGAAAAATTCGCCGCCGTCGAAACCGGCGCCGTCCAGGCCGATGACGTCCAGGCCGGCAGCCGCATGCTGGTGGCCGATGTCTATGACCTGCGTCTGGTGGCTGCCAACTTCCTCACCGTCAAGGACGACAAGGCCCGCGAACCACTGCTGCGCCAGATCAAGCTGGTCGGCGACAATCTCACCGTGCTCGGCGGCAGCATCGCCGATAAGGCCTTCTACGACAGCCTGACCGCCGCGATCCAGCCGCTGCTGGCTTCGCTCGCGACGGATTCCGAGGCGCTGGTGAAGACCAGCAGCGCCCGCGCCGAAAGCTTTGCTGACGCCAGCCGCGAAAATGCCGGGCTTGGATGGTCAGAAGATGTCCAAGTCTTATGGCAACACCATCGCCTTACGTGAAGCGCCGGATGATGTGGATGCCAAGATCCGCAAGATGCCGACCGATCCGGCGCGTATCCGC
>JARXAQ010000215.1 GCA_029865825.1 Rhizobium sp. | reverse complement strand
TGAGCACGCCGGGGGTGATCGGGCTCGCTTGCGCCATCGCAGGGACAACGCGGAGCGGCAGCACCAGAAGCGTGCTGAGGGCGATCCGAGTAAAGGGTGTCCGCATCAGAGAGACTCCAGGAAAGTGATGAGGGCCTTGCGGTCCTGGGGGGCGGAAGCAGCGAAGAGATCCCGGGCCGCTGTCGCTTCCCCGCCATGCCAGAGGATGGCTTCGGTGAGAGAGCGGGCGCGCCCGTCATGCAGGAAGAAACTGTGGCCGTTGACGGTCTTTGTGAGACCGATACCCCAGAGCGGCGGCGTGCGCCACTCGCTTCCATCAGCATCACCCACGCTTTGTCCGTCGGCCAGGCCCTCGCCCATGTCATGCAGCAGGAGATCGGAATAGGGCCAGATCAGCTGGAAGGCCTGCGCCTTGTTGTCGGCCTTGCGGCTGGTGACGAATTTGGGCGTGTGGCAGGCAGTGCAGCCGCTCTCGTAGAACTGGCGTTTGCCGCGCAAAACCTCCGCGTCCTCGACATCGCGACGAGCGGGGGGCGCCAGGGTCTTGGCGTAGAAGGTGACGAGGTCGAGCACCGGGTCGGGCGCCTCCGTGTCGCCTAGCCGCGTCTGCACGCCGGTGGCGCTGGCAAGACAGTCGGCTTGCTGACGGGTGCAGTCACCGTGGGAACGCGGATCATCGGGGGTCGAAATGCCGATATCGCCGGCAAAGGCGGAGGAGCTCTGGTCGCGCACCGAGGCGTTCTGCGCCTTCCAGCCGAAACGCCCGAGCTTGATTTCGCCGGTGCGATGATCGCGCGCCCGTGCCGCCTTGCCGGAGATCCCGTCGCCGTTGCGATCGTCAGGATCGGCCAGGGCCTGAATGTCCTCCTCGGCAATCGCCTCGATCAGGCCGAGCCCGATCATCGGATTGGCAATGCGCGGCGACAGCGTCGTCATGGTATCGAGCGGGCCATAGGCCAGATCCGCGACCGAATAGGTCGGTTTACGCAGCATCACGGTCTCGCCGTCGGCAAGCGTCAACGGCTCTTCGTCATAGCGGATTATCATCCGGCCTTCGGCGCTCAAGCCCGGCACGGCCTGGTCCTGCAACTGCCCGCCATAGACAGGGTCCGGGAGGCTCATCACGTCCAGCCGCTCAAGCCTGGCGCGCTCGTCCGGCGTCGAGGGCGCACGGGCAAGCCGCAGGAACATCGAGGTCACATCGCGCTCACCTTCCGGCGGATGCCCGCGTCCGTCCTTCACATGGCAGCTCTGGCAGGCCCGAGCGTTAAACAGCGGCCCCAGCCCATCGGAGGCTTGCGTGGAGGAGGGGGAGGAGACCCAGAGCTTGGTGAACAGCGCATTGCCGAGCTTGAAATCCTGCTCTTCGGCAAAGGTGATGTTGGGGGCAAAGTGGGAGAAGGCATCGCGGGAGACGCCATGCTGCGAGGTCCCGGCGCCGCCTTGTCTGATCTCGAAGGGTTCTGCCTTGGAAAAATCGCTGGTCGGCGTCGTCACGGCCTGAACGCGGGCAAGGTCTTTTGGCGACAGGTCACTGCGTATGACCACGTCCCCGGCACCTGCTGGGATCGCTGTCGACATCAGCAGCGCGAGGCCGGCAGCGAGAGCGATCGGAGCTTTCATCGGGGAGATCGGGCCGTTCTGATGGGAACGGCCCGCCTTTGCTGCTTACTGGAACACGGCGCCAGGATTATCAAGGCTGTCGGAACCTTCAAGCTCGATCGTGCCGAGATCCAGCGACGCAATGACGCGCTGGATTGTCTGGGTCTGGTCGATCAGCCCGTCGATGGCGGCCTGCACGGTGGCATTGCCCTCGGCATTGCCTTCGCCGATCATCTGGTCATAGGCTTCCGTGGTTTCGGCGCGCTTGGCCATGGCCTGCATCGCGTCCACAGTCTTTGTCAGCTTCGCCTTCATCTCGGCATCGAGCGCCGGGTCCTTGGCGGCAACCAGTTCGGAGAGCGACGGGCCGGTGAGCTTGGTGCCGTCGGCGCGGGTATAGTCGCCGAGATAGGCCGAAGCGACACCGATGGCGTCATTCAGATGCGAATTGTGGGTGTTGTCGGAGAAGCAGTCATGCTCTTCTTCCGGGTCATGCAGCAACACGCCGAGCTTCATGCGCTCGCCGGCCAGTTCGCCATAGGAGAGCGAGCCCATGCCGGTGAGAATGATCGACAGACCCTTCTTTTCATCGGAAAGCACGTTCTTGGTGGCTTCGCCTTCCGGCGCCCAGGCATCAACCATTTCCTGCAGATCCTGCACCAGCAGCGTCGAGGCGGACTTCAGATAGTCGGCGCGGCGGTCGCAATTGCCGTTGGTGCAATTGGCCTTGTCGTAGTCGGTATAGGGGCGGTTGCCCGCACCCGGGCCGGTGCCGTTCAGATCCTGGCCCCAGAGCAGGAATTCGATGGCGTGATAGCCGGTCGCGACATTGGCCTCGACTTCGCCGGCTTCATGCAGCGTGCTGGCCAGGAACTCCGGCGTGATCTTGGAGGCATCGACCTCTTCGCCGTTGATCTTGATCTTCGGGTTGGCGATCACATTGGCGACGTAAAGCGAATTGCCGTCGCTTTCGGTGCCGTAGCCGGCGTCGACATAGTCGATCAGGCCTTCATCCAGCGGCCAGGCATTCACCTTGCCTTCCCATTCATCGACGATCGGATTGCCGAAGCGGTAGACTTCCGTCTGCTGATAGGACGGGCGAGCCGCAATCCAGGCGGCGCGGGCAGCCTTCAGCGTTTCGTCGCTCGGCTTGGCGATCAGCGCGTCGATCGCGGCGTCCAGCGCCTTGGCTGTCGTCAGCGCATCCTGGAATTTCGCCTCGGCCAGGTCGGTGTAATGCGTCAGCACCTCCTTGGCGGAGGGGGCGGCGAAGGCCGGTCCGGCGAAAATCGCAGCGGACGTGGCGAGCAGCGCGAAAGACGCGCCGAGGACGGGTTTGCGGAACATGGTGTCTCCCTTCGGCGCCGACCTGGCGCCACGCTTTGAATGGACGCCATGTCTTGGCCGAAAATCAAACTGGTGTCAAACAGTCGAGTATAAGAAAGAACGCAAAGTCCGGACAGTCTCTGGCCTTACTTGCGCCGCATGCGGCAGAAGAAGAAGCCGTCGGTATCCATGCTGGCGGGGCTGAGCGTCACCGTCTTGCCGTCGGCCGAACGCGGCGCGGGTGCGGCAGCGCCAAACAGCCGCTTCCAATCGTCGAGCACCGGCACAATCTCGAAGGCCGGGTTCTTCTCGCAGAAGGCGCGAACCTGCCGGTCGTTTTCGTCGGGCAGCACCGAACAGGTGACATAGACCAGCGAGCCGCCGGGCTTGACGAAAGCGGAGGCTTCCGTCAGCGCCTCATCCTGCTGCGAGACCCGCTCCTGCAGATTGCGATCCGTCAGCCGCCACTTGGTATCGGGGCGGCGGCGCCAGGTTCCGGTGCCGGTGCAGGGCGCATCGACCAGCACGTGGTCGAAGCGTTCCTTCAGGCTCTCCAGAGCCTTGGCATTGTCGTGAACCTGGATGTTGTGTGTGCCGGCGCGTTTCAGCCGCTCGATGATCGGAGCCAGCCGCTTGCGGTCGGCGTCATAGGCATGCACCTGGCCCTTGTTGTTCATGGCCGCTGCCATGGCGAGCGTCTTGCCGCCACCGCCGGCACAGAAGTCGAGAACCTGCTGGCCCTCGCGCGGGTCGACGAGATCGGCAACGATCTGCGATCCCTCGTCCTGAACTTCGAACCAGCCCTTCTGGAAGCTCAGCTCGGCTGTCACGTTCGGCAGCCGCGACGGGCCTTCGCCGGCCGGCACCCGCATGCCGAAGCGGGCGATCGGCGAAGCCTGGGCGCCGGATCGGTCGATGGCCTTCAGCACCTTCTCTCTGTTGGCCTTCAGCGTGTTGACGCGCAGGTCGAGTGTCGGGCGGGTGGCGAGCGCCTTGGCTTCCGAAAGCCAGTCCTCTCCGAAGGCCTCTTCGAAGGCGGGCTGCACCCAATCCGGGATATCGCCCTGGATATGGAGTGGAGCGGTCGAAAGATCGCGGGACGAGAAGGCTTCGATTTGCTGGGCGGAGAGAGGGGCGGGGGCGAAATTGTCGCCTTCGAAGCCAGCGGTGAGGGCATCCAGCTCCATGCCCCATTGGCGCAGAAGAACGGCCCAGCCCAGGGCCTGCGCGCTGTCATCATCTATCAGCCAGGCGTGGGACAGCTTCATACGCAAGGCGTCATAGACGATATTGCCGATCGCGGCGCGGTCGCCGGATCCGGCAAAGCGGTGCGCAAGGCCCCAATCCTTGAGGGCATCGGCAACGGGACGGCGACGTGTCTCGATATCATTCAAGACTTCGATCGCACCGGCAAGACGGCCGCCCAGACGCATGGTCATTCTCCTTTGAAAGAAGAGAGCGTGGTAACGGCTGTCAGGGGGAAGAGCAAGCGCCTAACCGAGATCAACGAAACCGCCGTCCGGACGGGAGAGAGGATCAGCGGATGATTTCGTAACAGACCTTGGCGTGGCCCGAGCGAACCATACCGATGTTCTGTGCAGCAGCCTTGGAGAGATCGAGCACGCGGCCACGGATGAAGGGGCCACGATCATTGATGCGCACGACGACGCTCTTGCCGCTTCGGGCATTGGTGACCTTGACCTTAGTTCCGAACGGCAGGGTCTTATGCGCTGCCGTCATCGTCGCCGGGTTCATACGTTCACCGGAAGCTGTCTTCGAATGCAGGGCGTACCAGGAGGCGCCACCGCAGGAGGACTTGGCATCTGCACTATGAGGCGCGAAAGCACAGAGTGCAGCTATAGTTGCAGCGGTGAAAATAGAGCGTCGGTTGATCGTCAAGTTTCATTTCCCTAGTCGTTGACAGGAGCATTTTGTTGCGTCCTGACGGCTAGGCAGGGTCAAAAGTGGCAAAAAAGTGCCAATCAATGATCACGAACTATTTCATTGCGTAACATTCGTGATGATGCCGTGGGGTGCCTTTACCTTAACGAATGGTAAAGAATAGGGAAAAATTGTTTGATTCCAGTCGCAAACGAGGAATGATAATCCGGCAGGACTCGGGGATGGTGCGTTCACGGAATCGGGAAAGAAAAATTTTCCACAGGCGTCATATTTGCTGCCTAAATTGTGGTGCGGAAGAGGCTGAGGCCCTGTCTTTCCGCCATTTTTGCCTCTTGGCACGCAAAGTTCGACCTGGAAAAACGCCTCTCAGGCCTTCTGGTTCCATGTGCCGGAGGCAAGTAATGCCTCCAGGGACACATGGTAGTTCTGGAACTTGAAGTTGAATCCAAGTGCCTTGATCTTGGCGTTCGAAACGCGCTTGTTCTCGCCATAGAAGGAGCGCGCCATCGGGGTCAGTTCGGCCGTCTCAAACGCCTGTTCCGGCGGCGGTTCCATACCCATCAGCCGGGCGGCTTCGGTCACCACGTCCTGCGGCGGGCAGGGTTCGTCGTCGGTCACGTTGAAGATTCCGCCAGTGCAGGGCCCGGCCAGGAAGGCGGTTGCCGCGGCAATGTCTTCCACCCGGATGCGGTTGAACACCTGGTCCTTCTTCACCAAGCGGCGTGCGGTGCCATTGGCAAGGTTCATGAAGGTATTGCGTCCCGGCCCGTAGATGCCGGAGAGCCGGAGGATGGCAAGCGGGATCGCCTCGCGGTCGGCCAGCCTCTGCCAGGCCTCTTCCGCCTCCACCCGCTCGATGGATCGCACCGAGACCGGCTTCAACTCGGATGTCTCGTCGACCCAGGCGCCCTGGTGGTCGCCATAGACGCCGACGGTCGAGAGATAGGAGACCCATTCCAGCTTCGGCATCGCGGCCCTCAGGCCCTCAGCACCGAACAGCCGTACGAGCGGATCGCCTTCTGTCCCCGGCGCGATCGACTGGACGAGATGGGTTACGTCTTTCAGGGCAGCTTCAAGCTCCGGCGTAATGCTAGAGCCGTCAAAGACAAAAGGTTCGATACCAGCCGCCTTTAGGGCAGCCCCCTTGTCAGCGCTGCGCGTCGTGCCAGCGACCGAGACGCCCTGGCCGCTCAACAGCCGGCCGATCGCCTTGCCCGAATAGCCGGCCCCGAAAATCATCATACGCATGCGTCAGCTCTCCATCATCCATTCCTGCCGGACGGTCACGTCCGGTTCTTCCTCCATGCGTGCCGTCCGCAACGCCGCGAAGTCTCGGCCCGACAGAAGCCGCGACAGCGCCCACACGGCCATGCCGCGCACATCGGCAGAGGCGTCGCCGAGCAGTGTCTCGCAGGCGGGCACCAGATCGACAGACCCGGAATTCCCCGCTGCAATCAGCACGTTGCGCACGAAGCGGTCGCGCCCGATGCGCTTCACTGGCGAGCCGCTAAAGTAGGTGCGGAAGGTCGGATCGTCCAGAGTGAGGAAGAAGGCGATCTCGGGCGCCTTGAGATCATCGCGCGCCTGCAGCTTCATCTCGCGGGCGCTTGCCGCAAACTTGTTCCACGGACAGGCGGCAAGACAGTCATCGCAGCCATAGATGCGGTTGCCGAAGGCAGGGCGAAGTGCTGGGTCAATCCGTCCCTTATGCTCGATGGTGAGATAGGAAATGCAGCGCCGCGCATCGATCTGGTAAGGTGCCGGGAAGGCATCCGTCGGACAGGAGTCGAGACAGGCCCGACAGGAGCCGCAGTGATCGCGCTCGGGCGTGTCGATCTCAAGATCGGCCGTGGTGAAAAGGCTGCCGAGAAACAGCCAGGAGCCGAAGTCGCGACTGACGAGATTGGTGTGTTTGCCCTGCCAGCCAAGCCCCGCTGCGGCCGCGAGCGGCTTTTCCATGACAGGTGCGGTATCGACGAAGACCTTCACATCGGCGCCGGCCTTTGCTGCAAAGCGCGTGGCGATCTCCTTCAGCCGTCCCTTGATCACATCATGATAGTCCCGGTTGCGGGCATAGACGGAGATGGCGGCCTTGTCCGGCTGGCCTTGCAGCAGGCGGGGATCCTCGTCCGGGCCGTAATTCATCCCGAACATCACGATGGAGCGCACGTCCGACCACAGCACACGCGGATCGCCGCGTCTCTCTATTGTCTCTTCCATCCAGGCCATGGTGCCGTGCCGGCCGGCCTCGACAAAAGCCTGAAGCCGCCCCGGCGCTTCCGGGATGCTGTCGGGCAGGGTGATGCGACAGACGTCAAAGCCCTGGGCGAGTGCTTCCCCGCGCAGGAAGCGCGTCAGGTCGTCCCGCCGCTTCCTGATCTTCGGATCGCTCTGCGGCTCGTCCATGGTCTGGCCGTCAGAAGTCGAGGTCAGCGTAGTGTGAAACCGGCGTGATGCCGCGGACGCGTTCGGTCAGGAGAGGCCGGAACGACGGCCGCGACTTGATCCGCTGATACCATTCCTTAGCGACGGAAAATTCGTTCCAGTCGATCTCGCCGAGATAATCAAGCACCGAGACGGCAGCTGCCGCCGACAGGTCGCCATAGCTCAGCCGCTCACCGGCAACCCACTGGCGCGAGCCGGACAGCCACGTGAGATACTTCATATGATGGCGAATATTGCCACGTGCCGTGCGCAGCACCTTGGAGTCAGGCGCACCGCCGCCGAGACCGTTGGGGATCAGCAGCTTGTGCACGCGCTCGCGCACCAGAGGCTTGGTGACGTCCTGTTCCATCTTCTGCAGGAACCATTCGACCAGTCTGCGGATCTCCGCGCGCTGGAACGGATCTTCCGCAAAAAGCCGCCGGTCGCGCTTCAACACGCCATGCGTCTCGTCGATGAATTCGGAAATCACCATCGGGCCGCAAAGGGCGCGCATATTGTCGTCGACATAAACAGGCAAAGTGCCGGCCGGGTTGAACGCCAGGAACTCCTTGCGTTTCTCCCAGGTCTGCTCTTCCACCAGGTCCACCTGGAAGCCGTATTCGGCGAGCACCAGACGGATGAAACGGGACGCGGTGGACATCGAATGATGATACAGGGTCGGCATTGTGACTCGGATTCTCGGAATTTTTAAAAGTGCCAAACCGCGCCATCAGAGGCGACTGGTCATGATCTCGGCTTCCAAGCTATAGGTGCTTGGTTAATGCAATACAAGCAAATCACTGCCAGCCTTCCCCTGACGGAGACCTCATGGAAGATCAATCAATTATCAGCGCGCTCGTGCTCGGCCTCATCGAGGGCCTGACCGAGTTCGTGCCGGTGTCGTCGACGGCGCATGTCCTGCTGGCCGGCCATTTTCTCGGCTTCAAGTCGCCGGGCAACACCTTTGCGGTGCTGATCCAGTTGGGCGCGATCCTTGCGATCCTCAGCGTCTATTTCACCAAGCTTCTGCAGATTGCCCTGTCGCTGCCTTCAAGTGCCGCCAGCCGCCGCTTCGTCGGCGCCGTACTCGTCGCCTTCCTGCCGGCGGCCGTCATCGGCGCGATCGCCCATGATTTCATCAAGACGGTTCTGTTTGAGACGCCGATGCTGATCTGCGTGGTCCTGATCCTCGGTGGCTTCGTCCTCTTGTGGATCGATCGCAAGCCGCTCACGCCCCGTTATCACGACGTCACCGAATATCCGCTGTCGCTGGCGCTGAAGATCGGCTTCTTCCAGTGCCTGGCCATGATCCCCGGCACCTCGCGGTCCGGGGCCACCATCGTCGGCGCCCTGCTGATGGGAGCGGACAAGCGCTCGGCCGCCGAGTTTTCATTCTTCCTCGCCATGCCAACCATGGCCGGGGCCTTCGCGCTCGACCTCTACAAGAACCGCGATGCGCTGAGCTTCGGCGACGGCGCCATCATCGCCGTCGGCTTCCTCGCCGCCTTCGTCTCGGCGCTCTTCGTCGTCCGTTCTCTGCTGGATTTTGTCTCGCGGCGCGGCTATGCGCCCTTCGCCTATTGGCGGATCGCGGTCGGTGCGATCGGATTGGTGGCGCTGATCCTGGTGGGCTGAACCCACGGGCAGCGCGTAAAGAAAAGGGCCGTTCGATGCGGCCCTTTTTTATGGAAGATGATTAGTTGGTCGCCGGGATGGACGCCGTCGAGCACGGGTCGATCCCGTAAGCTGGCGAGCAATTGCCCTTGCGAGCAGCCACCGTTGTCGGCGCTACGAAGGAACCGGCGATGATCACCAATGCCGCACATGCAAAGAACAGTGCGATGGACTTGCCCATGAAATGCCTCTTGAGACTGTCGAAAAATGAACGGCCGGCGAACACATCTCGCCTGACGCTGCGGGCGAGTCTTTACGCATTGCAATGATCGCCATCAATAGGCGATCTTGCTTTATCGGCGGTTAACGCATGTCTTTCTTTAGCTGCGTCTTTTGTGCAACTCCGGCACAGGGCAGCCCCGGGGTAAAGGCCGCTCAGGCAGCCTTGCCGGCGCCGGCATACTGGCCGTGCTCACGATACAGCACGAGGTAAGTCGGCAGGATCGATGCGACGGCACCCGGCTCGATTCCGAGACCTTCGAGCGTCCGGCCCTCGGCCTTGGCAGCGGCGGATACGACATTGTCCTTCCGGAGCAGCGTGACTTGGTCGGGGGTCAGCGGCGGTGTGATCAGCGGAATGGCCGATGCAATACTGCCGATCAGCGAGGCGATGCCGAAGGGCAGGGGAACGAGCGCCCGCTTGCGGCCGACAACTTCGAGCATGGTCTCAAGACACTGCTTGAACGTCATCACGTCGCGGCCACCGAGTTCATAGATCTTGCCACGGGCGATCGTGCCATCAACGGCACGCGCCACGACTTCGGCGACGTCTTCGACATAAACCGGCTGGAACTTCGTCTTGCCACCGCCAACCAGCGGCAGGACCGGCGACAGCTGGGCCATGGCGGCAAACTTGTTGAAGAAACCGTCTTCAGGTCCAAACACGATCGACGGACGCAGGATCGTCGCATCCGGCAGGATCGACTGGATTGCGGCTTCTGCGCGGCCCTTGGTGGTAGCATAAACTGAATCCGACTTGGCATCAGCACCGATGGCGGAGATATGGGTCAGCGTCGCGCCAACTGAACGGGCAGCTTCAGCAACAGCGCGGGCGCCAAAATCCTGGACGGCGTCAAAGCCGTTGCGGCCGCTTTCGAACAGGATGCCGACGCAGTTGACGACATGGTCGGCGCCCTGGACGGCCTTGTCGACCGAGGCACGGTAGCGCAGGTTGGCCTGGACGAAGGAGATCTGGCCGACATTACCGAGCGGCTGCAGGAAGCCGGCGAGATCGGGACGGCGCACGGCAACACGGATCCGGTAACCGCGCTTGGCAAGCGCACGCACCACATGCCGTCCGACGAAACCCGAGCCCCCGAAGACGGTGACGAGCGGCGGTTGGTTGGACAAGGTCATGGACGGGCTCCCCTGAACGGTGCGGCGCACTCTGCGCGTATGATATCGCGCCTCTCTTAGCCGAATCGCTTGCCCGGGGAAAGGGCAGATGAGGCCTTCATCCGCGGGACAAAGAGCCTCAGGCCAAAAGCATCAGACGCCTTCGACGACCACCATCTCGGCATCGGCCACTTCCTGGCGGATCTTCGCGGCAATCTGGTATTCCGGCGAGTTGTAGCAATCGACCGCCGCCTGATGCGACGGGAACTCGATCACGACATTGCGTGCCCTGACCGGACCCTCGAGCGCGGTAAAGGCGCCGCCCCGGGCGAGGAAAGTCGCGCCGTATTTCTCGAAGGCCGGTTTGGCGGCTGCGACATAGTCCTTGTAGCGCTCGGCATCACGAATATCGACGCGGGCGATCCAGTATCCCTTGGCCATTGGTGTCTTCTCCCTAGTCTGGTTCAGTTCGATGTGCCCAGCGCCGCGTCCATCTCGGCCAAAATGGCGAGTGCCGCAGCCTTCGGGTCGGCGGCCTTGACGATTGGGCGCGCCACGACGAGATGGCTGGAGCCGGCCGCAATCGCGTCTGCCGGCGTCATCACCCGCTTCTGATCGCCGTGATCGGCGCCGGCAGGCCGGATGCCGGGTGTGACGATCGCCATCTTCGGCCCGAGGATCTGGCGAACGGCGCTCGCCTCTTCCGCCGAGCAGACAACCCCACCCATGCCGGCGATGCGCGCCTGTTCGGCCCGCTTCAGCACCAGCGTATGCGGATCATATTCATAGCCGGCATCGGTCAGATCCTGCTCGTCCATCGAGGTCAACACCGTGACGCCGAGCAGGCAGAGGCCGGAGCCCTTTGCCGCTTCGACGGCGGCCTTCATCGCCTTCGGATAGGCATGCAGCGTCAGCATGGTCATGCCCATGCGCGCGATGTTCTCGACGGCAGAGGCAACTGTGTTGTCGATGTCGAGCAGTTTCATGTCGAGAAAGACCTGCTTGCCATCCTTGGCGAGGTCACGGGCAAATTCGAGCCCGCCGGCAAAGGCGAGCTGATAGCCGATCTTGTAGAAAGAGACGCTCTCGCCGAGCGTGGCAACGACGCCCTCCGCATCGGCGACAGTCGGAACATCCAGTCCGACGATGAGACGGTGACGTGCGCTCAAGACAAAGACTCCTGCCAGATCGAGACCGACGTCAAGTGGCACGACGCGCCATGAATCGCAAGCACGACCAAGGGCGAGGGGACGGTGATCCCCTGCTCAGATGGAAGGGGCCAATCACGCCCGGCGATAGATCCACAGCTGCGCCGGCGGGATGTTGCGCACGACGAAGTCGAAGTGTTGGATATGATAGCGGTCCGGCTTGGCAATGACGGGTGAGACCGGGCCATAGGTGATCTGCACCACGGGTCGCCCGACCGGGATCCGCGACAAGAGGTCGTCGATCAGCCGGATGCGCCCTTCCATCGGAAAACTCAGGAGCGGCAAGGCCGAGATGACACTGTCGAAGGTCTGGCCGGCATAGGCGCCGAGCGTCTTCTCCAGATCGAAGGCATCACCATGGATGAAGTTGACGCCGGCATAATCCTCGACGAGCCGTTCGTAGAAGTCGCGCGAATACTCGACCGAAACGATCTTCTCCGGCGCAATCCCACGCGCGAGGATCTGCTTGGTGATGACCCCGGTGCCGGGGCCAAGCTCCAGCACGGGCAGGCCCGATGCCGGATCGACGACACTTGCCATGCGCCGTGCGGTTACCGATGAGGTCGGCACGATCGCGCCGACGTGCTTCGGTCCCTGCATCATGCCCTTGAAGAAGCGGATTTCCTCATCGAACTTCTTCTCGAACCGTTGCTTCAAACGCAGGGCCATGCTCGTCTCCGTTTATCTGAGTGCGTCGTCATATCTCAATACGACGATTTCGAACCGAATTGTCGCAAAAACAAGATCAGATGGCGCGGAGAGAGCACATTTCGCGAAAAATCATACGCGCATCGGCATCAGCACATAAAGCGCATCGCCGCCTGCCGTGTCGCGGATCAGCGTCGGAGAGCCCGCATCGGCCAGCATGAAGATCGCATCTTCGCCGGAAAGCTGGCTGGTAATATCCAGCAAATACTTGGCGTTGAAGCCGATTTCCATGGCGTCATGCTCGTAGCCGACGGCGACCTCTTCCGTTGCACTGCCCGAATCCGGGTTGTTGACGGTGAGCAGCAACTGGCCATCGGACAGCGCCAGCTTTACGGCGCGGCCACGTTCCGAGGAAATGGTCGAGACGCGGTCGACGGCGCGGGCGAAGGTCTGGCAATCGACCCGCATTTCCTTGTCGTTGGCCTGCGGAATGACGCGCTGGTAGTCCGGAAACGTGCCGTCGATCAGCTTCGAGGTCAGGATGACCGAGCCGATCGACAGGCGGATCTTCGAATCCGAGATCTCGATTCCGAGGATCAGCTCCGGATTGTCGATCAGCTTCTGCAATTCGCCGACCGTCTTGCGCGGGATGATTATACCGGGCATGCCTTCCGAGCCGGAGGGCGCATCGACATCGGCCCGCGCCAGGCGGTGGCCGTCCGTTGCAACAGCGCGCAGCTTCAGCGCGCCGGAGGCCTCGATCGTGTGCAGGTAGATGCCGTTCAGATAGTAGCGGGTCTCTTCGGTCGAGATCGCGAACTGGGTGCGATCGATCAGCATCTTGAAGTCGGCGGCCTTCATCTTGAAGCTGTGGCTGAAGCTGCCGGCCGTCAAGTCGGGGAAATCGGACTGCGGCAGGCACTGCAACGAGAACTTCGAGCGTCCCGAGGCGACCGTCATGGTCGATCCGTCAGGGTTGGTGGCCAGCAGCACTTCCGAGCCGTCGGGCAGCTTG
>JARXAQ010000136.1 GCA_029865825.1 Rhizobium sp. | reverse complement strand
CCCCTTCAGTTCAGACCCCAGCAGGAAACCATCCACTCCGCCCGCTTGATCGGCCAGCGCCGCATAATGCCGAATAAACCGCCGATAGCCGTCCGCGCGGGTGACGAATGTCGAGACCTGCGCCCGCGCCGCCGCCGTCTTGTCGGCACTCATGGGATAGGCCGTGATCCGCCCGCGGCAGGGATAAGCCGCCTGCTCCGCCCCTCCATAAGGATCGGACAGCCCATTGCCGGTCGCAATATCCATCAGCACAAAGGGATAGAGCGTCACCTTCAGCCCACGCGCCTTCAGGTCGCGAATCGCCTCAATCACGCTCTGATCATCCGGCGACCCGCCATGGGCCGGCCCGCCGTCATGCCGGCTCACCAGATGCGCCTCGCTGCGGCTCAGCCCCGCCACGCTCCACGCCCGGCTCTCCTGCCGCCGCGACGCCACCTCAACCCCCGGCAGCACCCGGCATTCGCCTGCGCGCAAATCCGTGCCGAACCAGGCCACCACCAGCGCCACCTCTTCGAGGTTGGGGCAGAGCGCCTGCAGCTCGTCCATCGAGGCCTGCCAGTCGCTTGAGGCCACCAGCGTGTTGCGATTCAGCCAGCGTTTTTCGCCCGATTTCGGCGCATCCGACACCCGCGTCACCGCATACCCATGTTCCGTCGCCCCGGGGATGACTGCTACCGCCCGGATCTGCTCCTCCAGCTGCCCGACCGGCCTGAACACCTCGAATTGCAACAGCGGAATGCGATTGCCGAAATCATCAAGCGGCAGCCGTTCGAACACGACATAGGCGAGCCCCCGATAGGCCGGCGCCTTGTCCGCCCCTTGCTTCGCCGCAATCAACGGATCGACCGGCTGGCTCCGGGTGCCGCGATAGACCCGCATCTCGATCTCCGTCAGATCCAGTTCCCGCCCGTCGGCCCAGACCCGACGCACACCCGCAATCTCCCCCTCGCAAAGCCCAAGCGCCAGATTGGCGTAATATTGATAGGTCGTCGTCCGCGTGCCCCCGCTCGATTTGCCGCCACTGCGCTCCGTCACCGCCTCCTCCTCGAAGCGCGTCGCCCAGATCAGCGTGCCGCCCAGCCGGGCCGTGCCATAGAGCCTCGGGATCGCCGTCCCCTCGCTGGCACCTGCCAGCCGTGCCGAAGACAGCCGCGCCCCGGTCACCGAGGTCGTGCCAGACAGCAGGCTGCGGTCGATCATGCTCCCAACCGCCGCCCCAGCGGCTCGCCCGAGAACGGCGCCGACCGGCCCGAACACTGAACCAAGGGCAGCCCCCGCCGCCTGCAACAGGATCGTCGCCATCACAAACCCCTTTCCGGAAACCGATAGATGCCCGCGATCTTACGCCGCCATCCCGGCACCAAAGCCGAGCGGGTCACTGCAGACTGCTCATAGGCATGAATGAAGGCATCGGGGGCATGGTCGGCGGTATCACACGCCGACACCTTCGGATCGCGCCGCCCCTCGATCCTGCCCCCGTCCCCACCGCGCGGCATATCGCCACCCATATCCGCCAGTCGCGCCAAAATCCCCGCATGTTTGGCCGCCATCCCCGGCCGAAAGCGAAACAGCACCAGATCGCCCGCCAAACTCTCCTCGAACGACGCAACGGCGAAAAAATGCCGCCCCGCCGCCGCAAGCAAACGCTCCTCCCCCGACCGCTCCGCCCAATCAGGCGCATAGGCCGGCACAGCCTCCGGTTCTTCACCATAAAGCTCGCGCCAGATCCCGCGCACGAGGCCGAGGCAATCACAGCCCACTCCCTTCATGGCACCCTGATGCCGATAGGGCGTGCCGATCCATGTCTCGGCAAGGCCCAGCACACGCGCATTGACGGACATGGGAGGCTCCATGGAGAATGAAGGACGCCCCTCTTCCGCCTGCCGGCTCCCTCTCCCCGGGGGCAACGGGCAGGGAGAGGGTCAGAGAGCTGCGGCCTGCGCCGGGTTTCATTGCCCCGTTTACGGGGAGACAGTGCCGCAAGGGCGGATGAGGGGCCGAGCCTGGCCTCGGCGCCTCAGCTCCGGCTCACCTTGCAATAACTCACCTTCTGATCCGGCCCGACCAGGCCCTTCGTCATGTTCCGATAAATCCCATATTTGAAATAGACCGAACTCGCCGTCGACGGCACCAGCGCCAGCCCGGTCGCCTTGACCACCGTCTTGCCGTTGACCTTGGCGGTCACCGCCCCCGCCGTCGGATGCCAGCGGAAGGTGTAGCTGAAGGTGTTCCAGGCTCCCTTGGTCACGCTGACCGGATATTCGACGAAACTGTCGGTGTCGTGGTTGTTGAGGCAGATGGTGAATTCGCCATTCTCATAGCGGTTGTAGACGCTGTCATAGGCGCCGTTATGCCACTGCCCGAGCGTCTGCTTGGGACTGAACTCGTTATAATCGGCGGGGATCTTCAGCTGGAAGGCGTAGGTATGCGTCGAGCCGATCGCATCCTCCGTCGTCACCCGCGCCTCGCAGCGTTCGCGATAGTTCAAGGCATCGCTGCCGCCAGCGCCGTTCCAATAGTCCCTGGCCTTGACCAGAAAGGTCTCCACGCCGTTCACCCGGCTGTAACGGCTTTCATCGACCGCCTGCACATAATAGGAATACCCGTTCCCGTCAGGGCAAATGATTTTCATCGCAATACCTTTCCGTGTGTTTTGAGAGGGTAGGCAAAGGGATGGAGCGGACGGGGGCAAGACAGGAAATTCCCTCATCGGGGAATGCTCAATAGGCAACAGAGGATCGCCTCTTCAGACCGCTCACTCATACAGCACCCCGCCGTCATGCGTGCTTGCACCGCTCACATAGGAATAGGCAAAGTCGCTGCCCGGCATATGGGGAAACCCCTGGAAATTCCGCTGGTTGGAAAACCTGGTTCGACAGGTGGTAAAACTCTTGTCGCAGCCGACCGAAAGCGTCACGGGATCGCCGACCTCTGGCGTTACCTCCAGCGGCAACCAGAGCCTGACCTCGACGAGACCATCGACCGGTGCCCCGGTCTCCTCAATCGCCAGCCGCCGCCCGGCAAGCGATCGGCCCGCGAAATGCAGATGCCCAAGGCGAAAATGTCCCTCAGTCAGACCCGCCAGCCCCCAGATCCGTAGCCGGTCGGCCGAGATCACCTCAGCGACTTGACCCGTCCGCCGCCGACTGCCGACGCCCATGTCGACCCCGCATCTGATGTCACCGAGATCGGCATCGCAGCGGCGATTGTAGATCCGGCCCTGCGGCTGCTGCAGCCGATGCGCCATGCTGCGCAGTTCGGCCGAAAAGCCGGCGCCTGCCCTCACAACCTCGCCAATCTCCTGCACCGAAAGCAACACATTTTGCGCGTCCGGCGCCTGCCAGTTGACCAGAAACAACTCGACGCGGGCGCCGTTATAACGCCCGGCGGCCAGATCAGCCTCCGTGATCGCGTCGCTCGAAAACCCGCCCCTGATCTCCGCGCCCGGTGCGGCCAGCCCGCTTGCCGCCTGCGCCTCGCTGGCGGCAAAGCCGCTCGCCGGCTCGAAACGGGTCCCGTTGAAAACAAGCAGCTGATCATGCTCGGTAAAACCGAGCACACCCCCGTCCGCCCGCGTCACCCGCCAGGCACGGCAAAGCGTCGTCTCGCCCGACGCGAAATGCGCGGCAAGCGCCTCCGGAAGCCGTCTCATGGGATCACCTCGATCAGCGGAATGGAGGGAATGCGTCCGGCCCGGAAAGCGTCCAGATTGATCTCGATCCGGTCGGTGTCGAAGCGCACCGGCACGTCATAGTCGAAGCCGGCCCTGATCTCGGCACCGTCAGCCGGAAGATGGCCGGCCTCGAAGGTAACGATCCCGGTCGTCACATCGAGGACAAACCCGTCCTCCCGCTCGACCCCGTCCACCGCGATCCGCACACTCCCGGCCACCGGCTTCACCACCGGCCGCCGTTCCACCGCCGCCCCGTCGCCATAGGCCTTCACCAGCTGAAACCCTGCCGTCACCCCGTCGCCCGTCCCGACCCATTGATCGAGCGCCGTCACGCCTTCGCCCGGCCGCGCCGAGCAAAAATCGACGGGATCGCGCAAGCGAAAGCCATGCAGCTGTCCGCCCCGCGCCTCGAAGAATTCCAAGACCGCATAGAGGTCGGCCACCGAGCGCAGAGCCGAGCCGACATCATAGCGGCGCCTCGAAAACCGCCAGCGCCGATTGCGCGCCTCGCTGCCATTGGAAAGCGACACGATATCCGTCTGCCGCCCAGGCCCGCCGCTTGATGTCAGAGACAGCCGCAGCGGAAAACGCTGTTCATGAAAGGCCATGCACGCCTCCGTTCGGTTGAAATGTGAGGATGGCGGCGGCGCGATACGTCGAGGCCCGCACCCGCAAGGGCTTCGACGGGCCTTCGCCTACTCTTTGCTCCCCACGGTTACAGCCCCCGCCGCCCGCGCCCGACCGAGCGCGCCAGCATCGCGGTGATCTGTCCCTCGCTTTTGGCAAAACTCGCGGCATCCGTCGCCGTTACCTGGAAATGAATGACCGTGCCCGCGCCCGCCCCGGCGGCCGCAACACCGAGCGCCCCGTCGGCGCCACGCTTCAAAGGCAAAATAGCCTCCGCCCCGGCCTCGCCCATCAATCCCGAGCCACCCGGCATCGGGAAATAGGTGGGCGACGCGACCACGCCACCGTCGGCAAAAGGCATCACCCGCCCCGGCACACCACCGAGGGCAAAAGCCGTCGCACCCGTTCCGAAAGCTGACCCCAGTCCGTTCGAGAGACTGCCGCTGAGCCCGCCCGCGACCTGACCCAGCAGGTTTTCGAGCGGCTTCAAGCCGGCCGACAGCGCAATGTCGGTGAGCCTCGACCCCACCGTCTTCAGCACCTCTTCCAGCCCCTTGCCGCCCGTCACGGCACCGGCCAGAGCAGACGTCAGAGCCCGCCCGAACCGTGCAGAATGCGCTTCCAGATCATCGAGCACGGCAAGGGCCGCACTGCCGTCCAGATCGACGGAAACCGCCAGTGTGTCGTCGTCGATCATGGGGATGTCCTTTCGTCCGAGGGGAAAAATGGAAGAGCGAGTAAGGCCAAATGACCAGACTTCCGGCCTGCTGATCCATGCGATAAGATGGAGTCCGGAGAACTAAGATGAACCGTATGCAGGCCATGATCGCAGACAGGTTGGAGCCGCGCCGTGCGCGGGCGCTTCAGCGCGTCGACGCAATCATCGAAGCAGCCAGCAAGATCGGCCTTGACATCACCCTTGTCGGTTCGCTCGCCCGATCGGATTTCCGCATTCATTCTGATATCGACCTGCTCGTCCGTGGCGAGCTGTCCTCGGACCAGCGCCTTGAAGCAGAACGGCTTGTCGCAGAGCACCTGCGCGGTGCCGATTTGCCCTACGATCTCCTGTTCGAGACTGACCTGACCGAAGAGCGTATCCGGGAGCTGCTGGCTGATGCCCTTCAGACTCCCTGAATTCTCCAAGCTCGCTCCACGCCTCGACCGATCGGCACGCGAGCTCGGCCAGTTACTGGATTTTTACGGCCGCCATGAAGCAGAGCTCGCCGCCGGAGATTGGGGTGCGCTCTCTGCCGTGTCGCTCGGCATCCACAATGTCTACAACGGGATCGAGGACATCCTGATGAGTCTTGCGCGCGATCTCGACGGTTCGGCGCCGTCCGGCCCAACCGTGCATCAGGACATTCTGGACCAAATGGCCGCAGGCATCGCGTCTCGCCGCCCGCCGGTTCTCTCGGCGCAACTGCATCGAGATCTCACCGAATTGAAGGGCTTTCGCCATCTCGTCCGGCACAAATATGGTTTTGACCTGAAGCCAGATAAAGTCATCGAAAACATCCGCCTCCTCCAGGACGCCTATCCCGCTTTCGAGGATTGCCTCGAAAACCTCGACGCCCTGCTGGCGGAAGATGCCGGTCGGACCTGAGCATCCCGCAGCCCCTAATCCGGAAACCTCTGCATCATCCGCTCCACGTCGCCGCGCGAGATCCCGCCCGACCGATCAAATCCACCCGACATCGCAACAAACTCCGGCAGGCTCAGCCGCCAGAACACCTCCGGTGACAGCCGCAGACGGGCAAGACCGAGCGTCATCGCCGTCTCCCAGGGAAACGGCTTTGGCCCGCGCG
>JARXAQ010000055.1 GCA_029865825.1 Rhizobium sp. | reverse complement strand
CCTTGCCGACGATTGGGCTGTTGCCGCTCTGTCTGGTTGGTGCCGCTCCGCTGCTGGCCGAGGGGGCAGGCGTGGACTGGTCCGCCATATACATGCGGGATGTCTTTGATGCAGAGCCCTTTGTCGGCGGCCTTGCCGTGGCGCTGTTTTCCTTCACCATCGCGGCAGGGCGCCTTGGCATGGACCCCGTCGTGGACCGGTTCAGCCCCTGGGTGGTAGCGCTGGCGCTTCTGTCTACCGCGTCGATCGGCCTCGTCATCGTCGCCGCCGCAGCAAATCCCACCATGGCCCTGGTCGGCTTTGGCCTGATGGGCCTGGGATGCTCCTCCGTCTATCCCCTCGCGATATCGGCCGCGGCTCGACGCACCGACCGCCCTGCCTCGATCAATGTAGCTGCCCTCGGGCAGACGACATTCGTGGTATTCTTTGCCGGTCCGCCGCTGCTGGGCTTCATCGCCGAACATGCCGGCATCCGGTTTTCGTACTGGACCGTGCTGCCCGTGCTTTTGGCGGCCCTCGTTGTATCAAGGAGCCTGGCTGGTCCGTCGGAGCGCCTGAGACAGAACACCTGAAACGTTGCAGATTTTTTGATGTCATGCCTTCACCCGCCATCGTCTTTGGTCTAAATCGCTTTGACAATTAGTTGGCGTCCTGGCGCTGCAGAACGCGGCGCGGCTAGTGGACCTGAACGAGAGCCTGTCATGATCGATCCCAAAGCCCTTGCTTCCCGTTTTCCCGGTGATTTCCTGTTTGGGGTCGCGACCGCATCCTTCCAGATCGAAGGGGCGTCGAAGGCGGATGGGCGGAAGCCCTCGATCTGGGACGCGTTTTCCAACATGCCGGGCCGGGTTTTTGGACGGCACAATGGTGATGTCGCCTGCGATCATTACAATCGCTGGGAAAGCGATCTCGATCTCATCCAGGACATGGGCGTCACAGCGTATCGCTTCTCGATCGCCTGGCCGCGTATCATTCCGGAGGGCACAGGTCCGATCAACGAGAAGGGTCTCGATTTTTACGACAACCTCATCGACGGGTTGAAGGCGCGCGGCATCAAGGCTTATGCGACGCTCTATCACTGGGATTTGCCGCTCGCGCTGATGGGTGAGGGCGGCTGGACGGCGCGGTCGACGGCGCAGGCGTTTCAGCGCTACACCAAGGTGGTGATGGAGCGGCTCGGTGATCGCCTCGATGCGGTCGCGACCTTCAACGAGCCGTGGTGCTCGGTCTGGCTCAGCCATCTCTATGGCATTCACGCGCCGGGTGAGCGCAACATGGATGCGGCGCTCTATGCGCTGCACTACACCAATCTGGCGCATGGGCTTTCCGTCCAAGCGATCCGCGACGTGTCGCCGAAGGTGCCGGTCGGGCTGGTGCTGAATGCGCATGAGACGCTGCCGGGTTCCGACAGTGCTGCCGACAAGGCTGCCGCCGAGCGCGCGCATCAGTTCCACAACGGCGTGTTCTTCGATCCGGTGTTCAAGGGCGAGTATCCGGCGGAGTTTCTCTCGGCGCTCGGTCATCGCATGCCCAAGATCGAGGACGGCGATCTCGCCATCATCAATCAGCCGCTCGACTGGTGGGGGCTGAATTACTACACGCCGATGCGCGTGGCCGACGATCCGACGCCCGGCGCCGAATTCCCGGCCACCATTGGTGCGCCGCCAGTTTCCAAGGTCCAGACCGATATCGGTTGGGAGGTCTATGCGCCGGCGCTGAAGTCGCTCGTCGAGCGGCTCTATGCTCGTTACGACCTGCCCCCCTGCTACATCACGGAGAATGGCGCCTGCTACAATATGGAGGTCGAAGGTGGCGAGGTCGATGACCAGCCGCGGCTGGATTATTATGCAGAGCATCTCGACAAGGTCGCCGACCTGATCGTCGAGGGGTATCCGATGCAAGGATACTTCGCCTGGTCGCTGATGGACAATTTCGAATGGGCTGAGGGTTACAAGATGCGCTTCGGTCTTGTTCATGTCGATTACGACACCCAGGTTCGCACCATCAAGAAAAGCGGCAAGTGGTATCGCGACCTCGCGCTCCAGTTTCCGAAGGGCAACTTCAAGGGTGAAATAGAGGGCGCGTGACCGCGCCCGTGCTCAGCCCCGTCAGCCGAGCTTGATCAGCTTGTTGCCAGCATCGATCTCGTTGCGGAGATCAAACTCGGCGCGGGCGGACTGAATGCGGTCATGATGGGCGAAAACCCAGCCGCCGAGCGCCCGGATAGGCTCGCCAAAGGAGCGGCCGAGATCGGTCAGGGCATATTCGACCTTGGGCGGCACCGTCGGGTGCACGGTGCGCTGGACGATGCCGTCTCGTTCCAGCGCCCGTAATGTCAGAGTCAACATGCGCTGCGAGATGCCGACCACCGATCGCTTGAGGTCGGAAAAACGCTGCGGCCCGTCGCCGAGCATCATGATCACCAGCACGGTCCATTTGTCGCCCAGCCGCGCCAGCATTTCGCTGACGGTCTGGCATTTTGTCGGATCGTAATTGTCGCCCATGACGGTTCTCTCCGTGTGACCTGGTATCATCCATGTGCCTTCTTGCACATTGTTCCAAGTTACATATCTAGGCCTTGTTACTAATCTATACCAGGTCCCGATGTCGCGCAACGCCTCCCATGGCGCTGGCAGGGGGGATCGACAAACAAGGATGAGACCAATGTCCGCACTGATTGAAAAGCTGGAATGGCGCTATGCCACCAAGAAGATGGACCCAAGCAAGGCCGTTGCCGAAGACAAGGTCGAGCGTATCGTCGAAGCCGCACGCCTGGCTCCGACCTCCAGCGGGTTGCAGCCCTTCGAAGTGATCGTCGTGACCAATCCGGCCATCCGGGCCCAGATTCAGGAAATCGCCTGGAACCAGGCCCAGGTCACGGAAGGTTCGCATCTGCTCGTCTTCGCCGCCTGGGACAATTACACGGTCGAGCGCATCAACCACATGTTCGACCTCGTCAACGACGAACGTGGCTTCAAGAACGAGGGCTGGGAAAACTATCGCCAGATGATCCTCAATCTCTACCCGCCGCGTGATGCCGAGTTGAACTTCCAGCACGCGGCGCGCCAGGCCTATATCGGCTTCGGCATGTCGGTTGCGGCGGCCGCTTTCGAAGGTGTCGATGCGACGCCGATGGAAGGATTCGATGCCGACAAGCTCGATGCGATCCTTGGTCTGCGCGAAAAGGGTCTGCGTTCCGTCACCATCCTGCCGCTCGGCTACCGGGCGGATGAGGGCGACTGGCTGGCCGGGCTGAAGAAGGTTCGCCGTCCAACCGACCAGTTTGTTTCGGTCATCGCCTGATACAGCGGGGATCGGGGGCCGGCGCCTCCAGGCCGGCCTTCTCTGGGCTCCGGGAAACCGGAGCCCTTTTCCGTTTCGTCCTGTCGGCGAACTCGCCTATTAGAATGCCTGCATCATTCGATATTTATCATGACTGTCAGCACGTTAAGTCAAATTGAACACATTGTCTGGCAGGGTGCCCCTCAAAGCCAGGACAGTAACGCATGCGGCTTCTCGGGGTCAAAAATCAACTGAAGTCGCTCGTCAATCGCCGCATGGCGGTGACCGGAATGTTGCTCGTATTCGCCATGCTCGCCGTGATGGTGACGAGCATCGTGCTGACCGCACTCGATCGTGTGGCGACCTATGCCAACCATCTCGACGAGGAGCGATCGCGCGAGACCTTGGTCGGCGCGGTGCAGACGTTCGAGTTTCAGCTGGGCTCCACGCTCAATGATTATGCGGCCTGGGACGATGCGGCCGTGAATGTCTACACGGCGCCGGATGCCGATTGGGTCAACAGCAATTTCGGCGACATGACCTTCGAAAGCGACCTGTTCGATGTTGCCATCGTGCTCGATCAGGACGGGCGCCCCGGCATGGCTTACTCCGACGGGAAACCGATCGAGAACAATGCGAGAGGCTTCCTGCCTCATGACCTGATGTTCCTGTTCGATCAGGTGCGTTCCGGCCAAAGCGGTCCGGTCCCCCAGGCACTCGGCTTCGTGCGCACGGTCAAGGGCATCGGTGCTGCCGGTGTGGCCCTGATCCGGATGAAGTCCGAGCCGGTCGAGGTCGCGCCGCAAGCGCGCCGGTATCTGGTCTTCATCCGTCACCTGTCGGCCAACAAGGTTGAGAGGATTTCCGGCGCCTATGTTCTGCCAGGTCTCGTTCTGGCGCCGCCGTCCAAGCGTTCCACCCATGCGGTGACGGTGGAATCTCCGAGCGGGATATCGCTCGCCACTCTGGCCTGGAGCCCCCGAGTCCCCGGTGATCTCAGTCGCCAGCAGGTGGAGCCGCTGGTCAAGGCGGCGCTGATCCTGGTGGCAGTCTATTGCCTGCTGCTCTTCATCATCGGCAACAGTGTCGTGCGCCGGCTGCGCGCCGATGAGGCATCTGCCGTCAAACTCGCCCGGACCGACCGATTGAGCGGGCTTGCCAATCGCGACGGGCTGCATGTGCTGCTCGACCAGTCGCTGGAAGAGGCGCGTGGTGACGGTGGCGACGTGGTGCTGCTCTATCTCGATCTCGACGGGTTCAAAGAGGTCAACGACGCCTATGGTCATGCCGTTGGCGACAGCCTGATCCGGGCGGTTTCGGCTGGGCTGGGTGTCCTGGTCGGCGAGGATGCGACCCTGTCGCGCATCGGCGGCGACGAATTCGGCATCGTGTTCTTCGGGCCGGAGTCGGAGGCTCGGGCGATCGCGGTGGCCGAGGCGATCCTCGACTTCTTCGGCGAGCCGCTGACACTCGGTGAACGGGTCGTTGCCGTCGGCTGCAGTCTCGGACTTGCGATGTCGCACGAGGGCAGGATCGACGGCGGGGAGCTGACCCGGCAGGCGGATATGGCGATGTATGCCTCCAAGGATGGTGGGCGCGGGCGCTGGACTGCCTATCATCCGCAGATGGATGAGGAGCGTGAAACGCGCAACCAGATTGCGGTCGACCTGCGCGCGGCGATCGAAAACGAGGAGATTACAGTTGTCTACCAGCCGGTGGTAGATTCCGCGACCTTCGAACTGGTGAGCGTCGAGGCTCTGGCGCGCTGGAACCGCAAGGGCCATGGGGCGGTCTCGCCTGATATCTTCATTCCGATCGCCGAGACCAGTGGCCTTATCGATCGACTGGGACTGAGCGTGTTGCGCCAGTCGCTGGCCCAGCTCACGGCTTGGCCGGGGCTGAAACTGTCGGTCAACGTCTCGCCTGGCCAGTTCCGCGATCCCGCCTTCACCAGCCATGTGGCAGCGCTGTTTCACGAGACGGGCATAGAGCCGCAGCGCGTCGTTCTGGAAATGACGGAGACGTATTTCATCCAGAATCCGGAGCGGGCCCGTACGGTGTTGGAACGGTTGCGCAAGATAGGTGTGCAGATCGCACTCGACGATTTCGGGGCAGGCTTCTCCAGCGTCGGGTATCTGCGCCAGTTCGGCTTCGACCGGATGAAGATCGACCGATCTCTGGTGCAGTCGCTCGGCGAAGGACACAAGGCGGTCGAAATGCTGCAGGCGACGGTGGCATTGGCGCGCTCACTCGACGTGCCGGTGACGGCCGAAGGTGTTGAGACAGAGCAGCAGGCGGTCAATCTGCGGCTCGCCGGCTGCGACCAGTTGCAGGGTTATCTGTTCGGCCGCCCCTGCAGCCCCGAGGATATCGACGCGCTGCGGCTGCGTCCCATGGATCTGCGTGCCAAGGCCGCTGCCATTGCATTCGGCCATCACCGGGCGACTGATCGGCCCATCTGAACCTGTTCTCTTTCGAGTGACGGCAGCGCGGCCGTTCAGCTGCCGATATGCCGTTCGCCGCGCTTCTTTGCGAGCGCGATCTGGAGCTGGCGCTGGCGATAGCGGTCGCGGTCAGCCTCGGTGCGGCTCTCGTAGCAATGGCTGCAGGAAACGCCTTCCTCGTAATGGGGATGGGTCAGTTCTTCCACCGTGATCGGGTTGCGGCAGGCGTGGCAGAGCTTGTGATTGCCCTCCTTCAGGCCATGGGTGACAGAGACGCGTTCGTCGAAGACGAAACAGGCGCCGTCCCACAGGCTTTCGGTTTCCGGCACCTCTTCCAGATATTTCAGGATCCCGCCCTTGAGGTGGTAAACCTCGTCGAAGCCCTGTTGCTTCATGAAGGCTGTGGCCTTCTCGCAGCGGATGCCGCCGGTGCAATACATGGCGATCTTCGGCTTGTTGTGCAGGCCGGGATTGTTCTTCACCCAGTCCGGGAATTCACGGAATGTCTTGGTGTTCGGATCAACCGCGCCGCGGAAGATGCCGATGGCCGTCTCGTAGTCGTTGCGCGTGTCGATGACGATGGTTTCAGGATCGGAGATCAGCTCGTTCCAGTCCTGCGGATCGACATAGGTTCCAACGATCTGGTTGGGGTCAATATCCTCGACGCCCATGGTCACGATTTCCTTCTTCAGCCGCACCTTCATGCGCAGGAAGGGCATCTTGGACGCGCGGCTTTCCTTGTGCACCAGGGCCGTAAATTCCGGCTGGCTGCGGATATAGGCGAGAACGGTCGCGATGCCGGCATCGGTGCCGGCGATGGTGCCGTTGATGCCCTCATGGGCGATCAGCAGGGTGCCCTTGACGCCTTCGGCCTTGCACAGGTTCTCCAGCGGCTCGCGAAAGCTCTCGAAACGCGGAAATTTGGCGAAGTGATAGAGGGCAGCGACGCAAAAGGCGCCGCCTTCTTCGTGGCGGGGGGCTTGATCAATGTGTGTCATGGCCTTGCGAAATACCGCCTCGGCCCTTGGGGTGCAACGGATTTCCGCAAGGCGCGCAAAGTTTGAAATTCGTCAAATTCCGCGCGCCATCGGCCCAATGCAGGATCAGGCCGGCGGGTTGAAGACGCGGATGCGGTGGCCGTCCGGATCGGAGACGGTGAAGGTCCGGCCGAAATCGGCCTCGGCCGGGGCCTGGAGGACCGGGATGCCGATCGCTTCCCAGCGTTCGTGGGTGGCGTCCACATCGGCAGCGCTTGGGGCGCGGATGGCGAGTTCGCAGCCGCCGCCGGTCAGCAGTGCCTTGGGTTCGACGCCAGCTTGGCTCCAGAGGCCGAGGACGAGGCCAGTCGGCAGGCGGAAGAGGGAGAAGGTGTCGGCCCGTTCGGTCGGCGCGAGGCCGAAGAGCTTTTCGTAGAAATCGGCGCTGGCTGCGGCGTTCTCGACATAGAGGATGGTCATTGCAGGGGTCATCGTCATCTCCTGTTAGGTTGATGACGTGAGCTTAGTTCGCAATGCTGCCAAAAAATGTCAGCATCATTGCGTGACGCT
>JARXAQ010000014.1 GCA_029865825.1 Rhizobium sp. | reverse complement strand
GGCGCCGGCAAGACAACGTTGATCTCGATCATCTGCGGCATGACCAACCCCACATCCGGCTCGGTGACCGTGGGTGGTCATGACGTCGTCACCGAGTTTCGCAAGACGCGCGGCGAGATCGGGCTCGTGCCGCAGGAGCTGACCACCGACATGTTCGAGACCGTCGTCAATACCGTCGGCTTTTCGCGCGGGTTGAATGGCAAAAAGCCGGATCCTGCCCTGATCGATCAGATCTTGCGTGACCTGTCTTTGTTCGACAAACGCGACAATGCGTTGCGCGAACTGTCCGGCGGCATGAAGCGTCGGGTGCTGATCGCCAAGGCGCTCTCCCATGAACCGCGTATCCTGTTTCTCGACGAGCCGACCGCGGGCGTCGATGTCTCGCTGCGCAAGGACATGTGGCAGCTCGTGGAGCGGTTGCGCCGGACAGGCGTCACCATCATCCTCACGACCCACTACCTAGAAGAGGCACAGGAGATCGCCGATCGTATCGGCGTGATTGACAAGGGGCGGCTGCTGCTCGTCGAAAACAAGGACGCGCTGATGCGCAAGCTTGGCAAGAAACAGTTGGCGATCGAGCTTCTGGAACCGATCACCGCCATTCCGGATAGCCTGTCCGACTGGGACTTGAGCCTGAACGAGGCGGGCGATCAGTTGCTGCACAATTACGAACTCGGCAGCAATGATGCGCATATCGGCCGGCTGTTGCAGGCGTTGGAATCTGCGGGGCTGCGCTTCGACGACCTGTCGACCCGCCAGACCTCGCTCGAGGACATTTTCGTGTCGCTGATCGGAGCCAAGGCATGAACATCGAAGCGATCAAGTCGATCTATTTCTACGAGATGGCGCGCACTCGCCGCACGCTGTTGCAGAGCGTTATCTCCCCGGTCCTGTCGACGGCGCTGTATTTCATCGTCTTCGGTGCGGCGGTCGGGTCGCGCATGCAGGAGGTGGGCGGTGTGTCCTACGGGGCTTTCATCACGCCCGGCCTGATCATGCTGGCGCTCATAACCCAATGCATCTCCAATGGCTCGGTCGGCATCTATTTCCCGAAATTCACAGGCACGATCTACGAGATCCTGTCGGCCCCCGTTGCCATGAGCGAGATCCTGCTTGGCTATGTCGGCGCCGCGGCGACGAAGGGCATGATGATCGGCGTGATCATCCTCATCACGGCGACCTTCTTCGTCGACCTGCATATCGCCCATCCGGTGCTGATGCTGCTGTTCATGGTGCTGACGGCCATCACCTTCAGCCTTGCCGGCTTCATCATCGGCATCCTGGCGAAGAATTTCGAGCAGTTGAACCTGGTGCCGTCGCTGGTTGTGCCGCCCTTGACCTTCCTCGGCGGAACCTTTTACTCGATCGACATGCTGCCGCCGTTCTGGCGCGCCGTCAGCCACCTCAATCCGGTGCTGTATCTCGTCAGCGGCTTCCGCTGGAGCTTCTTCGAGGTCTCGGACGTGCATCCGTTGATCAGCGTGGGCATGATCATCGTCTTCCTCGCGATCTGCATGGCTGTTCTCACCTTCATCTTCAAGACGGGCTACAAGCTGCGCGCCTGAGCGGCATGCCGCCTGCGTCAATCGCGCAGCCGCAACTCGTCGCTCTGCATCTGAAGTGATCCGAGCGTCGATAGGAAGCTCATGCCGAGCAGGCTCTGATCGAGCCGTCCCTGTTCCAGGACCACGGCGGAAACATCCGTGCGCCGGATGGGGCCGAGACGCAGTTCCGGCAGGCGCAGAGGGGAAGCCTGGGCCCGGCCATTGGCGGTCAGAACCGTCCGCGTGAACTGGAGCGTGGCGGGATCGATGCCGACGCGGACCGCATCCTCGAACCGCAACGCGACCGAGCTTGCGCCGGTGTCGATGAGCACGGGAATGGAAACGGGTCCGATGTCGACGCTCGTTTCGAAGTGTCCGCCGAGCGATTTGTGGAGGACGACTTCCGCTTCGCCGTCTGCCGTCGTCACCGTCACGGCGCGACCGGGCACGAGCCCCGCCAAAACCCGTTCGCCGACGGCCCGCATGTCGTTGCGGTAGAGATAACCGGTGACGAGCACCAGGGCGATCAGCACCCAGATCGACAGCTGCCTCAGGCTCTGGCCGAGCGAGCGGCGACCGAGCACGATCCCGGTGGAGATCATCAACAGGATGGGCAGCGTGACGACGATACGCCCGACGGCATCGTTGTCGATGCCGAAGGTCTGGCCCTGGTCGTGGTTGACGATGAGAAGGATGAGGCCGACGGCTAGAATGCCGATGCCGATCAGGAACCGCATCAGCCGCTCTCGCGCTCGCGCAGCATGCGGGTTCGGCGGGTTTCGCGGCGCGGTTTGCGGTCGACGGTTTCCATGCGCGCAGGCAGGCTCGCCATGATGGCTCGGCGCTCCTCGCTCGTATAGACGGTCCAGCTTCCAATCTCGTCCCGGGTGCGTCCGCAGCCGAAACAGTAGCCGGTCTTGTCGTCCATCGAACAGATCAGAATGCAGGGAGATTCCATCGGTGTCCTTTCCGTCTACGCCTATATCGGATGCCTAAAGAAGGATGGCAAGAGACAGAAGGAAGCCGATCTCGGCGATCTGCTGGCTAGCGCCGATGGTGTCTCCGGTATGGCCGCTGATCTTGCTGCGCACGAAGCGTGTGAAACCCGCGGTGAGCAGGCAGGATGCGACCAGGGCCAGGCCAGTCGACCAGAGCGGTAGAACGAAGAAAGCGAGCAGTGCCGGCACTGCGATGCCGGCGGCGACTGCGCGGCGCGCGGCGCCCGGGTCCGGCAGACCTGCCGCGGCCGCGACACCATCTGCCTTGGCCGGGGGCAGGGCGGACCAATGCCAGACCATGGCGGCGCGGCTGAAGGCCGCAGCCGCAAGCCAGATCAGAGCGATCGCCAGGGGCGAAATTACGGTCGCGAGAGCCGCGACGCAGGACACCCGCAGGCCGACCGAGAGGATCAGGGCGAGCGCGCCGTAGGTGCCGATGCGGCTGTCCTTCATGATCGCGAGTGCACGCTCCCGGTCGCGACCGCCGCCGAGACCATCGGCGGTGTCACTCAGCCCATCCTCGTGCAAAGCACCGGTCAGCAGGATTTGCAGTGCCAGTGCCGTGAGCGCGGCAATCATCGGAGGGGCGCCGATGACGACCAGGAGGCCCAGCAGGGCGGCGCTCGGGAGTGCGATCAGCAGACCTGCAAGCGGAAAAACGGCGACTGTTTTGGAGAGGTTGCCGTCGTGTCCTTCAAAGAATCGGTCAGGGACCGGAAGGCGGCTCAGAAAGGCCATCGCCCTTGCCGTGTCAATCACCAGGTCATGCCTGTCGCGCATCAATGCCCAATCCATCCTTATGACGACCGGTGTCGCCGCTTTTTGAGTTGAGACTGGCGAGCGCGGTCAGTATGAGAGATGCCACCAAGCCCGATTTGGCCGCAGATTACAAGGAAGCGCATCCCATGACCGTTACCGGCCTGCCATTCGACGATTTTCGCGTTCTGCTGCGTGACCTGCCGGGACCGAACACCGCAGCCCTGGTCGCCGCACGCGACCGGGACCGGACGCTGACCAAGCCGCCGGGCGCGCTGGGACGGCTCGAAGAGATTGCCATGTGGCTCGCCGCCTGGTCGGGGCGCCCGCCGGCGGTTACGCGGCCGCTCGTTGCAATCTTCGCCGGAAATCACGGTGTCACCAAGCATGGCATCACGCCGTTCCCCTCGTCTGTCACGCAGCAGATGGTGGAGAACTTCGCCGCCGGCGGTGCGGCGATCAACCAGATCTGCGTCACGCACGATCTCGGCTTGAAGATCTTCGACCTGGCGCTCGACTATCCGACCGGTGACATCACCTGCGAGCCGGCTCTTTCGGAACGCGATTGCGCGGCGACCATGGCCTTCGGCATGGAGGCGATTGCCGGCGGGACCGATCTGCTCTGCATCGGGGAAATGGGCATCGGCAACACCACGATTGCGGCTGCGATCAATCTCGCCCTGTATGGCGGCGAGGCGGAGGAGTGGGTGGGGCCGGGCACGGGCTCGGAAGGGGATGTCATGGTTCGCAAGATCGCGGCCGTTAAGCAGGCGGTCGAATTCCATCGCGAGCATCTGTCCGATCCGCTCGAAGTGCTGCGCCGCCTGGGTGGCCGGGAAATCGCGGCGATGGCGGGGGCGATCCTTGCCGCACGCATGGAAAAGATCCCTGTTCTGATCGACGGCTACGTTGCCACGGCGGCGGCGGCCATCCTGAAGGCCGCGAATCCGACCGCACTCGATCACTGCCTGATCGCACATGTCTCGGCCGAACCGGGGCATCTGCGCTCGATCGAGCGGCTCGGCAAGACGCCGCTGCTGGCGCTCGGCATGCGGCTCGGCGAAGGCACCGGGGCAGCGCTTGCTGCCGGCATCGTCAAGGCTGCCGCTGCCTGCCATTCCGGCATGGCGACCTTTGCGCAGGCGGGTGTGAGCAACAAGTCCGATGGCTAATCCGAAGAAGAAGGGTCTGGCGGCGCCCCCGAAGCTCGCTGCGGAAACTATCAAAAAGAAGACGGGCATCGCCCATCTGTTTGCCGCCGGCCAGTACTCGACGCAGGGTTTCAAGCGGCTGATCCAGGAGGCGGCGTTCCGCCACGAGATCCTGGCATTCGCCGTCGGCCTCGTCGTCTATGCGCTCGTCGGGGCGAGCCTTCTGGAATTTCTCGGTTTCGCGGTGCTGATGCTGCTGATGTTCTGCGTCGAGGCGCTGAACACGGCGATCGAGGAACTCGTCGACCGTATTTCACCGGAGATCTCGACAGTCGGCCGCAATGCCAAGGATCTCGGTTCCTTCGCGGTTTTCTGCCTGATCATCGCGAACGGCCTCTTCAGCGCTTATGTCGTTCTGAGCCGCCTGATCGCCTGACCTCAGGCGAACTGCCGGCGGCGCGGTTCGATGGCTCGGGCTTCGCTGACTGCGGGCAGGCTTTCGAGCACACGGTTTGACGGCAGGATGGCGATGACCTCGGTACCCTCGCGCAGCTTCGATTTCAGTTTGAACTCCCCGCCATGCTTGGCGAGGATTGCCTGGACGATGGGAAGTCCAAGGCCGGTGCCCTGTTCGGCACTTTTGATCGCGATCGATCCCTGACCGAAGGCGGAGAGCACGACGGGGATCTCTTCCTCCGGAATGCCCGGCCCGTTGTCGCGGATAGAAACATATTGCCCGCCGCCGGCCGTCCAGCCGGCCTTGACCATGATCTCGCCGCCCTGGGGGGTGAATTTCACGGCATTGGACAGCAGGTTCAGGATGACCTGGCGCATGGCCTTTTCATCGGCCCAGACTGACGGCAGGTTAGGTTCGAACTGCTCGTCGATGCGGATGTTCTTCGACTTGGCGCGCAGCTGGATCATGCCGATGCAATCCTCGGCCAGTTCGAGCAGCGAGACTGATTCTTCATTCAGCTCGTATTTGCCCGCCTCGATGCGCGACAGGTCGAGGATTTCGTTGATCAGTTCGAGCAGATGTTTGCCAGAGCGGTGGATGTCGCCAGCGTATTCCTTGTAGAGCGGATTGCTCATCGGGCCGAGCACCTCGGTCGCCATGACCTCTGAGAAGCCCAGGATGGCGTTGAGGGGCGTGCGAAGCTCGTGGGACATCGATGCGAGGAAACGTGACTTTGCCATATTGGCTTCTTCCGCGCGGCGGCGGGCTTCATCCGACAGGGAATTGGCCACTTCCAGCTCGGCGATGAGGTCGACCTTCTCCGTCTGGAAGGAGAGAAGCTTCAGGTTTGCCTGATGCAAGCGGTTGGTGATGTAGATGAAGAAGATTAGGGCCGTGGTGAAGACCGCCGTTAGCCCCAGGTCCGGCATCTGCTGCCCGTGGGCTGCGATATAGGTAAGGGCGACCACGGTGGGCAGGAAGCTGAAGAGGACGGCCTGGCGCAGCAGCATGGTCGCCATGGCCGTGACCGAGAGCGCCAGCAGCAGCACGCCACCCTTGTAGAAGAGGAAGGCATTCTGATCGCAGGCAGCGCAATCCTGGAGAGCAAAGACCGCCCAGCAACTGCCCATCGCCACCTGGGCCAAGAGCAGGATATGGCGCCAGCGCTGCTGGTTTTGTGGTGTGATCTCGGTGCGGGCCGCGCGCTTGACGATGAGGATGCCGATGGCATGCATGGTCAGGCCGAACAGGGCCCAAATGAAAAAATGTGGCTGCGAGGTGAAATAGGATCCGAAACCGGCAACCAGCAGCAACATGGCTGGCACGACGGCCGCACCTTGGAGCGTTGCTGCAATGTGCATGCCGAGGATTTCGACGTCGAAGGCCGGCGATATGCCCTGGCCGGACTGCAATCTCTCGCGCGTGGAACGCACGGCTTTGGTTGCGGCCCGGTTGCGGTGTGCCCGCGTCAGGTCGACAACATTCTTGTCCGTCGATGTCGATACGCCGTTACTCATGGAATTGCAGTCTTCCGCGCCTTGGCAGAACTTAGCGGCCAATTCTTAAGAAGATCCTGTCGGGGAAGGATTTGTTTGCCATGTGCGCAAAGGATTCGTTTTTGAAGTGGGAGAGAATGTGGCGGTGAGAGGTCGGCGGATACGGGATGCCGTGGTGATCACCGCGTGCCTGTTCCTGGCATTGCTGATCATCGCCAGGATGGAGAACGAGCAAGCCGTCCGCTCACGCGGGCCATTCAGCGTCATCGACGGTGATACGCTTGCAAAGGCCGGGCGGCGCCTGCGTCTCGCGGGGATCGATGCGCCCGAACTCGGGCAGATGTGCGAAAGGAAAAGCGCTGCCTATGACTGTGGTCTGGCGGCCCGGGCCAGGCTGATCGTCTTGCTGAAGGACCCCACGGTCGAGTGCTTCGGAGGCGCGAGCGACGAGGACCGCTATGGTCGTGCGCTGGTGCACTGCCGGAGCGGCACCCTCGACATCGGCCAGAAAATGGTTCGTGTCGGGCTTGCCGTTGCGGACGGAGATTACCACATGGCCGAGCGTGACGCATGGGATGCCGGCCTCGGTGTCTGGGCCGGCGCATTCGAGCGTCCTGAGGACTGGCGGCGGCGACAGGCGCTGGAGGCGAAGGAACCGAGTGGGTGGCTGCAGACGTTTCTGTCCTGGTTGACGGCCGGGTGGTTTGAAAGGTGAGGCGCGCGATGACGGCTGAAACGAAATACCCGCCCGTTGCCAGTATGTTGCAGGCCACCGATGGTCCCATATCGCTCGACTTGCTCGGCCAGGCCATCTCGCAATGCCGGATCTGTCGCGATTGCCCTGCCGGAGGCGAGGCCAACCGGATGCCGCATGAGCCGCGTCCCGTCGCCTATCTGTCGTCGACCGCGCGGGTGCTGATTGCAGGTCAGGCACCGGGACTTCGCGTCCATGAAAGCGGCGTTCCGTTCAACGATGCCTCCGGTGATCGGCTGCGGCAATGGCTTGGTATCGACAGAGACACTTTCTACGATCGCACCCTGTTTGCGATAGTGCCGATGGGCTTCTGTTTTCCCGGCTATGATGCCGCAGGCCACGACCTGCCGCCGCGCCGCGAATGCGCGCCCCACTGGCGTCAGACGGTGATGCAGGCCATGCCGCAGGTCGAGTTGATCCTCGCGATCGGCCAGTATGCGCAAGCCTGGCATCTGGGCACCCGACGCGCCAGGACGATGACCGAGACGGTCGAGCGATGGCGGGACGTCTTTTTCTCCAATGCTCCAGGGCCGCGCGTGCTGCCTTTGCCGCATCCGAGCTGGCGCAACAGCGGCTGGCTGAAACGCCATCCCTGGTTCGAAGACGAGGTGCTTCCCGCTCTTCGGCGTGACGTTTCCCTGTTGATAGGGCGAAATGATTTTTCTTGAATCAACGATTTTCGGCTATATCGGAGAAAATCAGTTTTTATGGGAATCATCATGGATCGCCTCGACCGCAAAATACTCCGTATCCTCCAAGAGGATTCCACCCTCGCCGTGGCGGATCTGGCGAAGAAGGTCGGTCTGTCGACTACGCCCTGCTGGCGGCGCATCCAGAAGATGGAAGAGGACGGTGTCATCCGTCGTCGTGTGGCGCTGCTTGATCCGGTCAAGGTCAACACCAAGGTGACGGTCTTCGTGTCGATCCGGACGTCGAGCCATTCGATCGAGTGGTTGAAGCGCTTCTCCGAGGTCGTGGCCGAATTCCCGGAAGTGGTCGAGTTCTATCGCATGAGCGGTGACGTGGATTACCTCCTGCGCGTCGTCGTGCCCGACATCGCCGCCTACGACGCCTTCTACAAGCGGATGATCGCCAAGATCGAGATCCGCGACGTGTCCTCTGCCTTTGCGATGGAGCAGATCAAGTACACGACCGAGTTGCCGCTCGACTACATGATGCTGGATAATCAGAAGTCGCAGGAGGACTGAGACCAGCAAGGAGAATGGGCGGCGCTTTCGCGCCGCGCCGTCATTTCTCCAGGCGAGCGAGCAGCGAGGACGTGTCCCAACGCTTGCCGCCGAGCTTCTGCACTTCGCCATAAAACTGGTCGACCAGTGCCGTCACGGGCAAAGTGGCACCGTTGCTCTTGGCTTCGGTCAGGACAATGTCGAGGTCCTTGCGCATCCAGTCGACGGCGAAGCCGAAATCGTATTTTCCGACATTCATCGTCTTGTGGCGGTTTTCCATCTGCCAGGAGCCGGCTGCGCCCTTCGAGATGACCTCGATCACCTTCTCGATATCGAGGCCGGCCTTCTTGCCGAAGTGGATGCCTTCGGCCAGGCCCTGAACGAGGCCGGCGATGCAGATCTGATTGACCATCTTGGTGAGCTGTCCAGCGCCCGCCGGGCCCATCAGTCCGACCATGCGGGCATAGGCATCGATCACCGGCTTGGCCTTGTCGAACACGTCCGGATCACCGCCGCACATCACCGTCAACACGCCGTTTTCCGCGCCGGCCTGGCCACCCGATACGGGCGCATCGATGAAACCGCAGTTCACGGCGGCTGCGGCTTGCGCCAGTTCGCGCGCGACCTCGGCCGATGCCGTGGTGTTGTCGATCAGGATAGCCCTGGCCTTCATGCCGGACAGAACGCCGTCCGGGCCTGTCGTCACGGAGCGCAGGTCGTCGTCATTGCCGACGCAGGTGAAGACGAAGTCGGCGTCCTTTGCAGCCTCAGCCGGCGTCAGCGCGTGGCTTCCGCCGTGCTGCTGGACCCAGGCTTCGGCCTTGGAGGTCGTCCTGTTGTAGACGGTCAGGTCATGGCCACCCTTGACCTTGAGGTGGCCGGCCATGGGATAACCCATCACGCCCAAGCCGATGAATGCGATCTTTGCCATATGCCAGTGCTCCTGTCCGGTCTTTCGGTGGCGCAGGATTAGCCGAATGCGATCGCATGAGGAAGGCGTCCGCTCGGAAAATCGGGACGTTAGGGCCGTCGCCTCGCCGTGCGTCCAAACGCAGATCACCGCCGGTGGAAATCCGGCGGTGATCGGTGCAGAGGCAGTCTTGGCCCTGGCTCAGCCGGCAAGGGCCAGAGGTTGCTCGAAGAGGCCCGACGGGAGGGCCTTGTACCAGTCGGCTATCCGGCCTGCGATTTCGCGGCTGGCCTCGACGCGGAAATGCGTACTGTCGGCGGCCAGATCGGGGCTGAGGAAGCTGTCGACATCCATCAGGTCGATGCAGTCATAGCTGTTGGCGAGTTTGCGCCAGACGGACGACATCGCCGCCATCCGCTCCTTCGTCACGCCGCGCACGACCAGGAAATCGCTCGGCTCCACGTCGCTCGGACTGGTGATCAGCAGCATGCGATTGCCGTTCGCCTTGAGGTATTCGCAAAACTCGGTAGCGCACACCTCGTAGAGCCCCTTGTCGAGAATGCCGAGCAATTCCGGTGGCCACATCAGATTGTAATAGTCGGTGCCGATATAGTAGACGAGCGCCGGCGGGAAATGCTGCTGCAGGTAGGACTTGTTCAGTACATGCGGCATCATGAAGACGCGCGGCATGCTGTCGATCTCGGCAACGTCGCGCAGACCGGCATAGTGGCAGAAGATGCCGGACTGGCAATTCGCCATGAAGCGGATGCGGATGTCGCGATTGCCGGCCGCAATGCTTTTTTCCTCCGCGAAAATGCGTTCGCGAATCCCGGGCCCGTTGAAATTTTCCACGGTGATCCAGTCGGGAATCTCGGGCCTGACAGGAATGCTGTCCGGCACCTGGAGGTTTCTGAAGCGCTGAAAGGCGCGTTCCAAAACCACGCTCTCGATGCCCATGTGCATGATGCGGCAGGAAAAGGCCATGTGCTGGATCGATTCCGTTTCCGTCTCTGCGCTCAGAAAGCCGACGAGGCCGTGATAGCCGAACTTGTCCCAGGCAAAGACCGCAAAGCCCTCGCGCAGCGAAGCTTCGGACACATAGTGGATCATCGAGCCGGGCTCGACCCGCGTCTTCAGGTAGTTGAGCTGGTTGGTGCGGTTTATCAGCTCTTCAATGCGCGGGGTGAAGTCGATCAGATCGGAGCTGGTGGCGATGGCGACATGGATGTCGCAGGTGCGCAGGAAGCTCTCGCGGCTGCCTTCAAACGTCTGGCTTTCGGAGACGCGGGCCTGGAGCGCACGGTACTCCTCGACCCTCGACTTCTCGACACCGGAATGTGCCTCGACGAGGTGGTGAAGGAAGGCATCGCATGCCTCTTCCTTGGCGTCGAGCGTGTGCAGATCAGGCAACGTCGCCTTGGCTTCGGCGAGGTTTAGGTCGTTGTCGTCGATAAAGAGGCAATTCTTCGGCTTCAGCTGCATGTCGGCGATCAGCGCCTGGATGGCAGCCCCCTTGGGCACGAAGGCGATGCGGGGGAATACGAATTCGTCCCAGAGGCCGAGCGCTTCGAGCTTCCTTCGGGCGGTTTCGAAATCGTTCTTCGAGCAGATGGCGGATACCACCCCGCTGGCATTCAGGCGGCGGATCGCTTCGGCGCGGCTTTCGTAGACATGAATGGTGTCCGCGTCATCGAGCGTACCCTGCCACAGTGTCTCGTCGAGATCCCAGATGACGAGTTTGATCGACTTGGCGACATCCTCCGAGAGTGTTTTCTTCCTGGTCGGGCGGATACCGCGGGCGCCGTGGGCGCCTTGCAGGAAAAACATGGCCGAATCGGCACCGAGATCGTCGACCTGATGGCCGAGGCCGGGCCGGAAGCAGGCCGTCACGGGCACATCGGCACCGGAGAGGCGGCTGTAATTGTTCATGAAGGTGCCAGGCAGAACGACGTCGTCCTTTTCGCCATGCACCAAAAGAACCGGGGGGCGGCTCGCGATTTCCGAGCGCATGTCGGAAAACCCAGCCATGTCACCGCTGAAACCGATGATGGCGCAGAGCGAATCCTGCTGCCGCAGTCCATAATAGAGCGCCAGCGTCATGCCCTCGGCATAGCCGATGATGGCGATCTGGCTGTTGTCCAATCCGTATTCGCTGCGGATCTGCGCGATGTAGGCTTCGAGATCGCTTTCGCCCAGGCCAAGTTCGATCGCTGCCCGGTAGGGCGAAGCTGCCTGGGCGGTGCCGGCACTCAATTGGTGGTTCTCGAATTGCGGCAAGGCGAAAAGCGCCTTGGTCAAATGGCCGCGCCAGCGTTCGGCCAACAGTCGCGGTGTCGGATCGCCCGGGCGCGCCGCGTTGATCAGGACCACTGCCAATTGCGGGTCGCAACCGTCGAACGGCATCATTTTGGTGTCAAAACTGATCTTCAAGGGGAAGTCCTCGAACATTACTCACCGATTCATTCAGGAGACAGGTCACTGTCGCGAATCAGACTTCATGGTCAGACAGCGCTATTGTCGATAAAACCCCCGGTCTGTCCAGAGGGCTCTTCCGGTCACTTCTCTTTGCCTGATCCCGTGGGCGGGGTGACTGGCAAAGACGTTTCGCCGTGCTCAGACGGGATCCGGTGTGCCGGCTCGACGTTAGACTTTTCGATCCGGTGTCAGTTCGAGGCTGGTGGGCCCAAGCCGGTCGGAGATCTCGTTCCACAATCGGCGCAGCCTTCGAACATGCAGGTCGTCGCCGATCCAATCCATCAAATGTTCGATTGCCTTCGAGGCCATGTCGTCGTTGGAACTGATCGTCTTCATGGCCCAGATGCTGAACTCGCTCGCGTCGACCTCCTTGATGTCGCTGCCATTGGCGTCGGGGATCAGAAATTTTGCCGGGCTCTTCTCCTGCAGCGCTTTCAGAGGGCCTGTCGGCGCCAGCAGAACGGCGGCATAGATTCGATCGAACCGGTCGATGGCCTTGCGCTCCTCATCGCTCATACTTTCCTTGTTCTGCTTCAGGGCGCGTTCGAGGTCGAAGATCGTGCGGACGTTGAACTGGCGCAGCAGCAGGAAGCGATCGAGGCCGACGACGCAGCACAGTTGCGCCTGGGCGATCCAGTCGACCGTCTGATAGATGCCGAAGGGGGTCTCGATGTGCAGCATGATCGGGTTGTAGGTGGCGAGCGATTGGACGTCCGATATGCCGCATTCCTCCAGCCGGAAGCGCGTGAAGAAGTCTATGCCGTCGATGGCGTCGAGCGGGACCACGCGCGTCCACTGGATGAAGCGATCGTCCGACTGCTTGATCCAGTCGAACAGCGTCCCGATCTTGACCAAAACGAATTGCAGGACGGTGCCCGGCAGCAGGCCGAACGCGAGTGCTGTCAGGATCCACCCGGTCGACAGGTCCTTCACGGTCTCGCTCGTTGTCCCACCGAGGAAGGACAGGGCCTTCATCGGCTCGGGAAGCGCTCGGTACAGGATTGCTGAAGCGAAGACCGCGATGGTGATGACGGCCGCCTGCCGGATCACCGTGTAACCACTCAGGTCGAAGACCGAGAGCGCCTGTATGAGATAACGAAGCGAGGAGAGATATGCCCCGACAAAGGTAATCGCCGCGATCGTCAGGACATTCTGTGCCAACTGACGGTATTGTTCCGGGGCGGTCTCCGACGTCAAGTTCATGCCGCCGACGGTCAGTAGGTTGTGGGCGAACTGCTGAAAACAGCCATCGGCCGCCACGGGGCACGTGTTGGCGGAGAAGGTCAGGGAAAATCCGGTGAAGACCACCAGCATGTAGGGCAGCGAGGCCATCAGCAGGCGCGCATCGCCCCTGTTCAAGAAGAAGCGCGTTTTCGCGATGGTGTCGTTGATTTCCCGGACGATGGCTTCGGTGGAGCGAGGGGTAAGGTCTGGCGGATCTTTTTCGCCGTCTTCGCCATTGCCCCTGATGTCGGCCGCATATTTGCTGCGGACGAACTCGAAGGATGGGTTCGTCGTTTCCGTCCCGCTGTCGCTGTCGCCCCAGACCGGGAACGCCTTGACGTAATCGCGAATGAGACGCAGGCGCCTGAGCCGGATCTCGTAGCGTCCGAAGATCAGCGCAAAGGTGGTGACGAAGGCGATGGCGAAGGCCACCCATTGCGCAAGATGGCCATCGAAGACGTTTGTGACAACTTCCGTTTGCATGGTCTTTCCCCTTTTCCCGGAAAAAGACTAGCAAAACAGAATTCCGCTGCTACCAATCGATTGCAATCAAAAGTTTATATTTCCACTTTTTGTAGTATTTCAGATCTTTTTCACGATCACCAGATGCCCCGGCGATGGGTTTCCGTCCTGCATGCGGACATTGATGTCGGTGATTTCGACGAGTTCGAAGCCCGTGGCGGTCAGGCGCTCGCGGACATAAGCCTCCGCGTGAAGGAAACGCTGGTGCGGGCCGACGATGAAGGGCCGGCCGGCCAACGTCTCTTCGCCCGCGGTCTCCGAGGAAAAGACGAAGATGCCGCCAGAGACCATGTTTTCGGCGGCACCGAAAAACAATGGCTCCAAGGCACCGAGATAGGGCAGGACGTCGGTCGCGGTGACAATATCGAAGGGCTCGTCGTCGTTGTCTTCGAGGAAATCCTCGATTTCGGCGACGTAGAGCGTCTCATAGAGATCCTTCTCATGGGCGATCTCGACCATGTTCTCAGAGATGTCGATGCCGGTGATGTCGGCGACCATGTCGCGTAAAGCGCCCCCTGTCAGGCCGGTGCCGCAGCCGAGGTCGAGGAGACGCTGGAAGGGGCCGAGGTTCAGGCTCTGCAGGCGCTGGCGCACCATCATCGGTACGGTGTAGCCGAGTTGCTCGACGAGAATGTCCTCGAAGGCTTCGGCATGCTGGTCGAAGAGTGTTTCAACATAGGCGTCCGGCGCCTTGGGCGGTGCCTCGCCCCGGCCAAGGGCGGCGATGCGCACAGAGGCGCCGCCATGATCGTCTGGATCGATTGCGAGCACTTCTGCATAGGCCTTGACGGCCGCATCGATGTCGCCGGATTTTTCCAGCGCCAGTGCCCGGTTATAGGCTTCCGCCAGCGCTTCTTCGTCAATCTTGGCCATGGGGCGCTCCTGTCTCGGGGGCCTTAACAGGCCGTCAGCGGTCGTCTAAACGGTCCGGTGAGGCTTTGCAATGGAAGTGGAACCGGTGGACTTCCAACCACGTTCCGCTCACGGAGGAAGATCATGCAGCAGATATCGCCCGAGCCTGAGGACGCCACGCCGCTGACGGCGACAGCGCAGCCGCGAATGGCCCCGGCGTTACCGGCGAATTCGGCCGAAAAGGCCAATATGATCATCCACTACTATCGCGGCGAAATCGGGCGGATGACGAGTTGGCGCGACAGGATCGACCGTACCACCAACTGGTCCATGACGGTCGTGGCCGGGCTTTTGTCCGTGTCCCTCTCGACCCCGGCCTCCCACCACGGGGTTGTCCTGTTCGCCATGTTGCTGATCTCGGTCTTCCTGCTGATCGAAGCGAGGCGCTATCGCTTCTTCGATGTCTACCGAGCCCGCGTGCGGCAACTCGAGCGGCATTATTTCGCACAAGCCCTGTGTCCCAGGGCGGAGCTTCGAGCCGACTGGGCCGAGTCGATCGCGTCCAGCCTGCGCGCTCCGATCTTCCTGATCAGCTATCGAGAGGCCCTTTTTCGCCGGATCCGGCGCAATTACGTCTGGATGTATCTCATCCTGCTTCTTGCCTGGGGGCTGAAAATCTCCAGCCCGAAGTTGCAGGCCGACGAACGTCCGGCGGAGTTCATCGGCAATCTGCAACAATTGATCGTCAATGCCCATCTCGGCCCGCTGCACGGCGGCGTGGTGCTCGCCGCTGTCGGCGTATTCTATCTCGCGCTGATGATCGCCGTTTTTTATCCAGAACCGGATGACGGCGAGTTCGCCCATGGCGAGGTGCATGTCTGAAATGGGTCAGTGCAGAATGAATTCGCCCTTCAAGGCGCGCCATTCCCTGGCTGCGATCATCTTCTGGTGCACATAGGTGACCGAATGCAGCGGTCCTTCGATTTTTTCCCGCCAGAAGCG
>JARXAQ010000337.1 GCA_029865825.1 Rhizobium sp. | reverse complement strand
AGGTTCTTCAGCGCCGTCATCAGGCGCGAGACGCCGATCGAGAAGCCCGTGGCCGGGACCGGCTGGCCCATGAAGCGCGAGACGAGACCATCGTAACGGCCACCGCCGCCGACAGAGCCGAAGACGACCTTTTCACCCTTTTCATTGGTGACGTCGAAGGTGAGTTCGGCTTCGTAGACGGGGCCGGTGTAGTATTCGAGGCCGCGAACGACGGAGGTGTCGATCTTGATGCGGGTCGCATCGTAGCCGGCGCCAGCGACGAGCGCGCCGATCAGGTTCAGCTCCTCGACGCCTTCCTCGCCCTTCGATGTTCCGGCAACGAGGGCAGCGAGCTCGACGGCGCTTTCGGCATAGGACTTGATGCCGACAAAGAAGAGCACCTTGGCAATCTGGTCTTCGTTCAGGCCAGCCCCCTTGGTGAAGTCGCCGCTCTCATCCTTGCGGCCTTCGCCGAGCAGCAGCTTGACGCCTTCGGGGCCGAACTTGTCGAGCTTGTCGATGGCGCGCAGCACGCCCAGACGCCGTCCCGCATTCTCTTCGCCGCCGAGGCCGATCGCCTCCATGACACCGTCCAAAACCTTGCGGTTGTTGACCCGGATCACGTAGTCGCCGCGCTTGATGCCGAGGGCTTCCAGCGTGTCGGCCATCATCATGCACATTTCGGCATCGGACTGGACGCCCGGCGCGCCGACGGTGTCGGCATCGAACTGCATGAACTGACGGAAGCGGCCCGGGCCCGGCTTTTCGTTGCGGAAGACGTAGCCTGCGCGATAGGTGCGGAAGGGCAGCTGGATTTCCTGGAAATTCTCCGCGACATGACGGGCCATGGGCGCGGTCAGGTCGTAGCGCAGCGACATCCACTGCTCGTCGTCGTCCTGCAGCGAGAAGACGCCTTCGTTCGGGCGGTCGCTGTCGGGCAGGAACTTGCCGAGCGCATCGGTGTATTCGAAGAGCGGGGTCTCGATCGGGTCGAAGCCGTAGCGCTCATAGACCTCGCGGATGGTCTCCATCATCTGGTTGGCGGCACGGATGTCGGCAGCCTCGCGATCGACGAAGCCGCGCGGCAGGCGGGCCTTCAGCTTCTGGGGCTTCTTGTTCTTATCGCTCATGATGACAACCGGAATTTCGTTTCAAAAAGGTGCCGGTGTCTTAGAGGATCAAGGATTTGGCGGCAAGGGCGAAGGCGGGCGGGGCTGAGGCCGGATGCTGGAAAACGGGTGGTTTCACTGGTATGCTGAGGCTTCGAAACAGGGATCGCTCCGATGAACAAGCGCGTCACGCTCGATATGCCGGAAGAAATGCATCAGTTGATCGTCGAATACGCGTCGGAGGCGGGTGCCGAGCCGGATGATTATCTGCGTCAGATGATCCAGCGCGAACTCGAAAATCTCCAGGATCTCGCCGCTGCTGACGAGGCCATGAAGCGTATACAGAGCGGAGAGGACAAGGTCGTAAGTTCCGAGGAGTTCTGGCGTGGCCTGGACGATTGAATACCGCCAGCCCGTCCGAAAAACGATCGATAAACTCGATCCCGTCATTCGCCGCCGTATAAAACAGTTTCTGGAAGAGAGGCTTGCCAAGCACGATAACCCACGAAGCCTTGGAGATCCGCTTCACGGGAGCAAGCTTGGCGCCTATTGGCGCTACACAGTTGGCGACTACCGCATCATCTGCGATATCCAGGACGGCAAACTCATCGTGCTCGTGGTCGAGATCGGCCATCGTAGCTCCGTCTATCGGTAACCCATGATCCTCGAAGCCCTGAACTACGCCGCGACCTGGCCGCTGACCTCGGCTGGCCATCGTCCGTTCATCCGCTCCTCGGTCAATCTGTGGGCGCGGGCCAATCGCTGTCGCGTCGCCTGGGCCGAACATGAGCGGCAGACGAAGGCGGCCATTCTGAAGGCGGCTGAGGGATGTCGGCAGCGGCGGACGGTGGTGGTGCTCGGGTCGGGGCTGTTGCGCGATGTGCCGGTGGTGGACCTGTCGCGTCTGTTCGATACGGTGGTTCTGGTCGATCTCGTGCATCTGGCCAGCGTGCGGAGCTGGATTGCGATGAAGGGGCTGAAGACTGTCCGGCTGATCGATCGGGATGTGTCTGGGCTTGAGGCCCTGCTTGCCGGCCAACCTCTGGAACCGCTCTCCTTCCTGCGGCAGGTGCCCTATCTCGATCTCGTGGTCTCGGCCAATCTCTTATCGCAGATCGGCATCGGCGTTGCGCGGCGGCTCGGCGGGCAACCGCCGGAAGACGACAGGATTCGCCAGGTGATTGCAGCGCATATCGCGGGGCTGGAGCAGGTTTCCGCAGCAAGCTGCCTCGTGACCGACGTCAGCTATACGGTGATCGACCGCGGCGGTCTTGGGCACGAAACGGTCGATCTCATGCAGTGCGTCGATCTCGGCACGCCTTCGGCCAGTTGGGACTGGCCGGTCATTCCCTTTGGCGAGGAGAGCCGTGACTACCGGATCGTGCATCGGGTGATCGCGCGGTGAGATGCGACACCGGCGGTCTTGCTTTCGTCCAGATCCAGCCGCATCTTCATCTCATGAGATCCATCGCCCGCCTCCTGCTGCTTGTCGCAGCACTTGCCTATGGCGCCATGCCCGTGACCGGCATGGCGGTCATGGCGATGCCTCTGGCGCAGATGACGGAAAACGTTGGCGACCTGCATCCAGCGACCTCTGCGGCGAAGGCCGTGGTCGATGTCGATTGTCCGCATTCGGGTGTCAGCAAAACCGTGGCGGATGCTGGCGACGGTGCCGACCATAGCTCCAAGCCGATGAAGATGACGTCGCATTGCGCGGCTTGCCTGACACTGCCCGCTGATCCAGCATTTGCCGATGGTGGCCAACCCGCACGGGCAGCGGAGGCCACGCTGCCGATGCAGAAGCTCGTCTCGCAACTAACGGCACCGCAGACGCCCCCTCCCCGCGCGTGATCCGATGACCGCACGCGGCCTTTGGCTGCGTCCCTTCCATCATCGATCAGCACAGGAGAATTCAATGCTGAAAGCCATTCTCGTTGCGGCGTCGCTTGCGACCGCGCTTATTACTTCGACCCTGCTTGCCCAGGACAACAGCGAGCACCAGGGCCATGACATGTCCTCGATGGACCACGGCGCGATGGTCGACAGCCCGTCGTCCAAGGCCTTTGCCGAGGCCAATGCGAAGATGCACGCGGACATGGCGGTGCCGCTCACCGGCAATGCCGATGTCGACTTCGTGCAAGGCATGATCCCGCACCATCAGGGCGCGATCGACATGGCCAAGATCGTGCTCGAACACGGTAAGGATCCGGAGATCCGCAAGCTGGCGCAAGAGGTGATCGCCGCCCAGGAAGGCGAGATCACCATGATGAAGGCCTGGCTCGCCAAGAACGGTCAGTAAGGTCTGGCACCGTCGGAATCGGCAATGGCGCCCAAGGGCGCCATTGCTTTGCCCTGCGGAGGGATTAGTCTCTCGCTTCCTGATCATTGAGGAGGCGTCATGTCCAACCGCCCTGTCTCCGTGATCGGCTTCGATGCCGACGACACGCTCTGGCAGAACGAGCAGTATTACAAGCTGACGGAAAGCCATTTCCGCGGCCTGCTCGCCGACTATGCCGAGGGCGACCATGTGTCCGAAAGGCTGCTGGAGGCCGAAAAGCGCAATCTCGCCCACTACGGCTTCGGCATCAAAGGCTTCACCCTGTCGATGATCGAGACGGCGCTCGACATCACCGAGGGGCGAGCGCCCTCTTCCGTCATCAGCGAGATCCTGGCCATCGGGCGCGACCTGCTGAGCCACCCCGTCGAATGCCTGCCGCATGCCCGCGATGCGCTGGAGGCGCTTTCAGGCAAATATTTCCTGGTGCTGATCACGAAGGGCGACCTCTTCGACCAGGAGCGCAAGCTCGCCCAATCCGGCCTCGGCGACTATTTCGATGCGGTCGAGATCGTCTCCGACAAGACCGCCACCACCTATCGGCGGATTTTCGGCAAACACGGCGAGGGACCGGAGCGGGCGATGATGATCGGCAATTCGCTGAAATCCGATATCGTGCCGGCGATCGCCGCCGGTGCCTGGGGCGTGTTCGTGCCGCATGCGCTCACCTGGGTCCTGGAGCATGTGGAGAAGCCCGAGCAGGCGCCGCGCTTCCGCGAGATCCCGGATCTCGGCCATGTGCCCGACCTCGTCGCCAACCTACAGCACTGAGGCCCTCATGCGTCCCTTCGACGAGATCTACGCACTCGCTGTCGCCCGCAAGGGCGAGGCTGGGGTGCTGGAGAGCCTGCAGCATCCGAAGCCGCAGGCCGAGATCGCCGCCATCCCGGATGATCGGTTCCTGGCGCTGATGACCAAATGCATTTTCCAGTCCGGCTTCAACTGGAAGGTCGTGGAAGCCATGTGGCCGGGTTTCGAGGCGGCCTTCGACGGTTTCGACATCGGGCACTGCGCCATGCTGCACGACGAAGACTTCGCGCGCCTCGTCTCGGACACGCGGATCGTGCGGCATGGGCCGAAGATCCGGGCGGTGCAGGAGAATGCCGTCTGTCTTTCCGAGATCGCGCGCGAACATGGTTCGGCGGGTGCCTTCTTCGCCAGTTGGCCGACGGAAAACTATGTCGGCCTGGTCGATCTCCTGCAAAAGAAGGGATCGCGGCTTGGCGGCAATACGGGTCCGTATTTCCTGCGCTTTGCCGGGATCGACAGCTTCATCCTGTCGCAGAGCGTGGTGAACCGGCTGATCGCCGAGGGTGTGGTCGACAAGGCACCGACCTCTGCCAGGGACAAGGCTGCGGTACAGGCGGCGTTCAACACCTGGCGGGAGCAATCCGGCCGGTCACTCACCGAGATCAGCCGCATCCTCGGCGTCAGCATCGATTAACGGTCAGGGGCGGACGAGCCGGGACCGCAAGTCTTCGGTGACAGCCCGGCAGCAGCAGCCCTCGATATGGTCGTTGACCAGGCCCATGGCCTGCATGAAGGCATAGACCGTGGTCGGACCGACAAAGGTCCAGCCACGCTTCTTCAGGTCCTTCGACAGGCGGAT
>JARXAQ010000277.1 GCA_029865825.1 Rhizobium sp. | reverse complement strand
GACGGCAGGCTTTTTTCGATCTCCATCAACTGGCCGAGCAGTTTTGCACGGGACAGCGTCGTGCCAACATAGTGGATCTGCAATGAGCGGATGCCGGGGGTGAGATCGATTATGCCTGGGAGTTTTGCAGCCTGCACGGCCTGCATCAGCAGATGCACACGCATCCGAATGGCGATGTCGAGCTGCATATCGCCGTATTCCACCAGGAGATTATCATCCCCCTGCCGGCGATACACGACTGGGATTGGGCCGTTAGAACTCGTTACGAGGATTGGCGAGCCGGCGTCGACCGCTCGGCGGGAAAGGCTCGGTGCCGTGACTGGCAGATCGGCATCCCGCGCAACCGCGTGAAACCGGATCCGATCTCCCGGCTTGAACTGGCCCATCTTCCACTGCTCGGCGCGCGCAATCACCGCCGGGCAGACGAAGCCACCGAGGCTCGGACCATCCGGCCCCAGAATGATCGGCATGTCGCCGGTGAAATCAATTGCACCGATCGCATAGGCGTTGTCATGCAGATTGGAGGCATGCAGCCCCGCCTCGCCGCCATCCTCGCGCGCCCATTTCGGTGCCGGACCGATCAGGCGCACGCCGGTACGGGCAGAGTTGAAGTGCACTTCGTAGGCGGTCGAAAACAGTGTCTCGATATCTTCGGGCAGAAAGAAATCCGGCGCGCCGTGGGGGCCATACACGACGCCGACGGACCATTCGCGGGTCAGTTCTGCCGGCTCGTCAGCGGGCTTCACATCTGCCTGCTCTGCCCGTGCAAGCCGCAGCACATGGCCGGCACGCAGCGTGCCTGTCGCATTGCCGCCAAACTGGCCCAGACCGAAGGTGGCGCGCGAGCCCATAACCAGCGGCGCATCGAAGCCGCCGGCGACAGCGAGATAGGCGCGCTGGCCCGGACCCTGGATAGCGCCAATCGTCAGCGTCTGGCCAGCCTCGACCAGAACCGCCGCATCATGGGTCACCGCCTTGCCGTCCACCGCCATCGGCATCGCGGCACCGGCCAGCGCCACGACCGTGTCGGAGAAGAATTTCAGCACCGGCCCGGAGACAGTAAGCTCGAGGGCAGCGGTATGATCATGGTTGCCGACCAGCCGGTTGGCATGGCGGAAAGAGCGCTCGTCCATGGGGCCGGATGGCGGCACACCGACATGCCAAAGCCCAAGCCGGCCCGGCAATTCCTGTAGAGAAGATTGCGCGCCGGGTGCGATGACCTCCACCACGTCAGGCACGAAGTCGAAATCCTTCAAGGCCGTGGTCGCGACATTGCCGCTGCGGAACAGATCGGATGCCGCGATGGCTTTCAGGTAGTCGAGATTGGTCTCAATGCCGCACAGCGATGTCTTGGCGAGAGCCGTAGACAGGGCTGATATGGCCGATATGCGATCCGCACCGGAGACGATGACCTTCGCCAGCATCGGATCATAGAAGGGCGTCACCTCGGTTCCGGTCTCCACCCAGCCATCAACCCTGATATCGTCGGGGAACACGACCTCCGTCAGCAGTCCGGCGCTCGGGCGAAAACCGGCATGGGGCATCTCGGCATAGATCCGGGCCTCGATAGCCGCTCCCTTCGGGGCCAAGTTTTCCTTGCCCGTCAGCACGTTCTCTCCGGCCGCCTGCCGGATCATCCATTCGACCAGATCCACGCCGAACACGGCTTCGGTGACCGGATGCTCAACCTGCAGGCGGGTGTTCACCTCGAGGAAATAGAATTCCTCACGTGCCGGGTCATAAATGAACTCGACGGTCCCGGCGGAGGTGTAATTCACCTGCCGACCAAGTGCCACGGCCGCCGCGTGGAGTTTCGTGCGAACCGCATCCGACAGCCCCGGCGCCGGCGTTTCCTCGATCACCTTCTGGTTTCGCCGTTGCAGCGAGCAATCGCGTTCACCGAGCGCGATGACGCGGCCCTTCCCATCGCCAAAAATCTGCACTTCCACATGGCGCGCCTTCGACACGAAGCGTTCGAGATAGACGCGGGCGTCACCGAAACTGGATTTTGCCGTGCGCTGCACGCTGTCGAAGGCGGTGGCGAGCGCGTTTGGCGTATCGCAGAGCTGCATACCGATGCCGCCACCGCCGGCGGTGGATTTCAGCATCACCGGATAGCCGATCCCTTCGGCTGCCGTCAGAGCTGCATCGCGATCCGCCAGCAGATCAGAGCCGGGAAGCAGCGGCACGCCGCTCGCCTTGGCCAGTTCGCGGGCCGTGTGTTTCAAACCGAAATCGGCGATATTCTGCGCGCTCGGTCCAATAAAGGCGATGCCTTCGGCTTTCAACCGCTCGGCAAAGCCGATGTTTTCAGACAGGAACCCATAGCCGGGATGCACGGCCTCAGCCCCCGTCTGGCGGCAGGCGGCAATGACGGCCTCGACATTCAAATAGCTTTCAGAGGCCGGTGATGCGCCGAGCCGCACGGCCTCGTCGGCCATCAGCACTGGTTTGGAAAAGCGATCAGCGTCAGAATAAACGGCAACCGAGGCGATTCCCATTTCCCTCAGCGTGCGGATGACCCGCACGGCGATTTCGCCGCGATTGGCGATCAGGACCTTTTGAAACATCAGGCGTCCTCACCCTCCCAGACGAGCAAGCGCACCGGCGTCGGATCAAAGCCGTTGCAGGGATTGTTGATCTGCGGGCAATTGGAAATGACCAGCAGCACATCCATCTCCGCCTTCAGCTCAACGAAGTCACCCGGCGCCGAGATACCGTCGACGATGGTCATCTCGCCCGAGGGCTCGATCGGCACATTCATGAAGAAATTGATATTGGGCACCACGTCGCGCTTGCTCATGCCGTGCTTGGAGACTTCCAGCACGAAATTGTCGCGGCAGGCATGCAGGTATTTCGTATAGTGGCCGAAGCGAACCGTGTTGCTCTCGCAGGAGCAGGCGCCGGCCGACGTATCATGCCGCCCGCAGGTATCGGCAGTCATTGTGGCCATCACCCGGCCTTCCGAGGAGATGATGTTCGTGCCTGTCGAGATATAGGCCGCCCCCTGCTCGCGCATGGTGTCCTGGCTGGAATAGCGCTCGGAGAAATCATCCGCATTGTAGAACAGCGTGTCGATGGCCTGCTGGCCATAGCTGTCCTCGATGCGCAGGATCTGGCCTTTCTTCACCACGGTGGAGAAGGGTGTTTCGGCTGCGATGTAATGGTCCTGCACGGCATTGTTCAGCGTGCGGGCGGGAGAGGTCTGGACGAACTGGGTCATGGCTTGTCTCCGCTCACAGGGCCGCGAATGCATTGTTTTCGAAGCCGCGTACGGCTTCAGGCGTGGCCGTGCGGCAGAGATCGTCGGTGGCCGGTGCGGTTGCTACAATGCGGGTCACCGAGACCGCAGCGGGCGCATAAACGGGGTTCGGATCGAGCGGGTGCGGGCAGTTGGATAAACCGACCATCATGTCCATCTCGGCGCGCAGGTCGACATAGTCGCCTACCGTCACAAGCTCAGGCTTCCAGTGGAACTTGCCGTCTGCATCGACATGCACGGGCGCAAATAGCGCAAGGGCAGCTGGGATATCGCGCTTGTCGAGTCCGGCCTTGGTGGCGAGCAGCACGAAATTGTCGCGGGTGCTGCGAAGGGCCGGACCGTTGGCGCCTTGATATTTCTTAGCGTTGGAAGAGGCAGTCGAGCCCCCCATCAGCACGTCATGGGCACCGCAGCTGTCTTCCACGATCGAAAACATCACGCGGCCCATGTCGGAAAAGATCACCCGTCCCTTGGCCAATCCGGTGGTCCATTGCACCTTCACCGTATCCGGCAGGTTCCGCCGTTCCGTGGTATCAGCAGCATTCCAGGCAATCACCGACAGCGTCGAGAAACCCTCGTCGAGGGAGATGCGCAGCACCTCGTTTGCCTTCACCCGTGTCGACCAGTACCAGCCGCCGGGAATGGTTTCGCGGTGGATGATACGGTCGTCGGCTATTGCCGGCGCCGGCTTTTCGCTTTTGCCCGGCAGCGTCTTTGGCGTGGCACTTAGCCCCTGACGCTGATGTTCCTCGTAGCGCGCCCGATTGGCGGCGATTTCCTCTTCAGAACGGCGGATATGCATATTCATCTCCAGTGGATGTCGGCCGGGTCGTCCCGGCTATTGACCCTTTGAAGCGACCGGGCCGTCCCGGTCTGGGCGAAAGATGGAGGCCTGGCCTGCCTGCCTCGGAGGCCAGATGGTGATGTCGCGAGAAATCGTCGCGCCGTAGCGCAGCTTTTCCTCCGGCCGGTCGCGCGGCCGCTCGAATGCCACGACGCGGGTGGCGAGTGTAAAAGCCTCGCGCATGTCATGGGTGACCATGACGACCGTCATCGGCGCCTCGTGCCAGAGCGTCTTCATCAGGACATGGATTTCGGCGCGAATGCCGGGATCGAGCGCACCGAAGGGCTCGTCGAGCAGCAGAACCTTTGGCCGCATGATCAGCGCCTGCGCCAGCGCCAATCTCTGCTGCATGCCGCCGGAAAGCTGTGCCGGATATTTGGCTTCCGACCCTGTGAGGCCGACGGCAGCGATCATCGCGCGCGCTTCGTCTTCAACCGCGCGACGGGCAGAGCCAAACAGACGCGACGCGAGGCGCGAGGCATGCAATTCCTTGCCGAACATGACATTGCCAAGCACCGTCAGATGCGGAAAGACCGAGTAGCGCTGGAAAACGACACCGCGATCCGGTCCCGGCTCTCTTGGCAAAGCCTGACCATCAAGCAAGAGCTCGCCCCGGGTCTGGCTTTCCTGGCCGAGCAGCAAACGCAGGAAAGTGGACTTGCCGCAGCCGGACGGTCCGACCAGCGCCACGAACGCACGGGACTCAATCTCGATGGAGACATTCTCCAGGACGATCTGGTCGCCATATTCCTTCCAGAGGTTCTTGATCGACAGCGCGCTCATCTGCCCTTCTCCAGTTCGGACCAGGGGAAGACGGCAATGCGTAGGCGATCGAGCAGGATGTCGGTTACGACTGCGAGCAGCGTGATCCAGACGACATAGGGGAAGATCACATCCATCGAGAGATAGCGGCGCACCAGGAAGATGCGGTAGCCAAGCCCGCTATCCGATGAGATGGCTTCCGCTGCAATGAGGAACAGCCAGGCGGGACCGAGTTGCAGACGCAATGTGGTGATAAGACGTGGCAGGATCTGTGGCAGGACAACACGCAGCGCGATCTGCCAGGACGATGCCGACAGGGTCTCGGCCTTGACGATCATTTCACGCGGAAGGGAAAGCGCTGTGAGCGCCAGATCCCGCACCATGATCGGGGCAACGCCGATGACAATGAGAGCAATTTTCGAGGCTTCACCGAGCCCCATGACGATGAACAGGATCGGCAGCAGCGCCAGCGGCGGCACCTTGGAGATTGCACCGACAAAGGGGGAGAGAAACGCCCTTGCATAGGGCAGGATGCCGATGATGAGGCCGAGCAGCAGGGCGATTGCCGTCGATATGCCGAGCCCGAGGCCGAGACGCGTCAGGCTAGCGGCCGTATCCGACCACAGGAGGAAATCGCCCGTGCGCGGATCGGCGACGAAGGCCATACGGTTGATGGTTTGCGCCAGGGCCGAAAACCCCGGCAAAAGTTTGTCATTGGCATTGTCTGCCAGCCGCTCTGCCGAGCCGATCATGTAGACGGCAAGCACGAGGATGAAGGGCAGCAGCGCCAACGACAGGCGGGCGCCATTGCTCGGGCGGGCATTGATCCAGCGCATTCGCTTTCTCCTACTGACACGGCGTCAACGGCCGGACCCGAAGATCCGGCCGGAGCGGTTCAGAGCGCCCCCTTGGCGGCAGCGTCCATGTAGGTGGTGGTGAAGCGGAACTTCACATTGGCCTTGTCGCCGAGCACCGATCCATCGGGCATCTCGATGCCGATGACGTCAGCCGACGGTGCGCCACTGCCGAGCAGGCCCTTGTCGAACAGGAAGGTGCGGACGAGGTCCATGGTCTTGGGCAGATCTGGCGACGCAGTGAAGGCAACGGCATCCGCTGCCTTGTCAAAGAGCTTGGTAGCTGCCATCTGCGCCTCGAAGCCGGCGAGATCCGTGCCGGAAGCCGACCCCATCGCCTCACGGGCGGCCTTGCCCTCGGCGCTGTCGGCGGTCATCACGGCCATGGTGTCGTACCAGATCCCGGCCAGCGCCTTGCCGAAGTCCGGGTTATCCTTAAGCACATCGGAATTGGCGACCATCAGGTCGATAATCTCGCCAGGGATCTGCGAGCTGTCGAAGACCGTCTTGGCAGACTTGTCTTCCAGGATGGTAGCGACCAGCGGGTTCCAAGTTACGACCGCCGTCACATCAGGCGTCTGGTAGGCGGCGACCATGTCGGCATCGGATGTATTGACGACCTTCACGTCCCGCTCCGACGAGCCGATACTCTCGAGCGCCCGCGCCAGCAGGTAATGCGAGACGGAAAATTCGACCAGATTGACGTTCTGACCCTTCACATCCTCGAGCTTGTCCTTGTCCTTCAGGATCAGCGCATCATTGCCGTTGGAGAAGTCGCCGACGATCACAGCGGTCGTATCAACGCCGCCGGCGGCCGGAATCGACAAGCCGTCCATGTTTGTCAGCGTCACCGCATCGAAGGCGCCGGCGGTGTACTGGTTCATCGATTCTACATAATCGTTGAACTGGGTGACCTCGATATTGATGCCGTATTTGTCGGCCCATTTCTTCACGATACCGGTATCATTCGCATAACCCCAGGGCATCCAGCCGACATAGATGGACCAGGCAACCTTGAAGTCCTTCTTCGGTGCAGCCTCGACTGAGGATAGGCTGACCAAGGCCAAGGCGGCCGACAGCACCGTCATCGAAAGATATTTTGAAACCATCTGCATGTGCAATTCCCCTTTTGGCTCATCTCAAAAAGGGATCGGCATGGACCATCGCGCCGCCAATCCCTTGGCTTACGAGGTCTCCCGGGCTTTTGTCCCGCCGTGCACCCGACGGGATGTCTCCCCGCCGGTAGCCGCTCTCGGACCAGTCACGCCTCCAATCGGATGCGCCGGAACCCTAGCGGCCAACTCTGGGAAATAAAAAGCAAGCGCCGTGCCAGACGCGAAAATCCGGCGCAACCGACGGGATCACCGATCGGCAACCTTCAAAGTGCATACATTTGGAGCATGTTTGCCCGCAGATTGGGCAGAGGCACTGCGCGCGGGCATGGATGATGCCGAGGACGGCACTCCAACCTTACGGTCAGGCCGGCAGCGCCGACAAATGTTCGTGAACCGCAAGCCAGCGGCCGTCGGCCTGCCGGGCAAAAACGATCGTCTCGCGCTCGTGGTTGATCATCGCTTCGCCGCCAAGCGACACTTCTGTCTCCACCCGATGCGTAAAGATGGCGACATCGCCGAGCACCTGGACACTGCGTTCTGTTGAGCGACAGGCGGTCACCTTAAAACCATCGCGACGTTCCCAAAGCGCCCATTCCGCCTCGTATTCGGCACGGTTCGCCAGTGTGCGATCGAGATTGTAAAACACAAACGTTGCCTCCGGCGCGAAGGCGTCGAAATAGGCCTTGCTGTCATGGCGGCCGAAAGCGGCAACGAGGGCATTGGCGGCGGCAAGCACGGCGGTTCTGGTATCGGTCATTTCTGTCTCGTTTGAATGTGCTGTCAGACGGCCTTGACGCTGCTGATCAATGCCGCCAGGGGGCGATGCTGCTCGGCGACGCGGGCCTTCAGTTCATCGAGCGGCATCAAATCGACCTTGCAAAACTCGATGAACATCATGTTGAGGTTGTTGAAGAAGACTTCACCCATGGCGCGCGCGTCGATGCTGGCGATCACCACGCCACGACGCTGCAGGGTCTGGACCAGTTCCACCACCTGAGCGCACAGGCGCTGGTCGAGCTCGGTATAGCGCTTCGAGAGCGGCGTCTCCGGCTGCTGGATCGACGAGGCCATGGCCGTGCGCCACATCTGCTTGCTGAGATAGACCAGCGAGTGGTCGTAATACTGGTTGATCAGGGTGCCGAGCGCGTCACCCACATTGAGGGGCGGATTGGCGACGATGGCTTCGCCGGCCTCCAATACCTCGGTCACTTCCATGGAAACCGTGGCGACGAGGATATCGCCTTTGTTCTGATAGTAGTTGTAGAGCGTTCCGACAGAGACCTCTGCCATCTCCGCGATGTCTTCGATCCGGGCGCTCTCATAGCCCTGCTCCCGGAACAGAATCG
>JARXAQ010000253.1 GCA_029865825.1 Rhizobium sp. | reverse complement strand
GGAACATCCTCGACACCAAGAGCCGCATCGACGGCCGTGATCTCGACACCGTTCGTGCCATCGTTTCCGAAGTCGGCATCCTGCCGCGTACCCATGGTTCGGCTCTGTTCACCCGCGGCGAAACGCAGGCGATCGTTGTTGCCACGCTCGGCACCGGCGAAGACGAACAGTACGTCGACAGCCTGACCGGCATGTACAAGGAAAAGTTCCTGCTGCATTACAACTTCCCGCCCTACTCGGTCGGCGAAACCGGTCGCATGGGCTCCCCGGGCCGCCGCGAAATCGGCCATGGCAAGCTCGCATGGCGTGCCATTCGCCCGATGCTTCCTTCGGCTGACCAGTTCCCCTACACGCTGCGCGTCGTCTCCGAGATCACCGAGTCGAACGGCTCGTCCTCGATGGCAACCGTTTGCGGCACCTCGCTTGCGCTGATGGATGCCGGCGTTCCGCTGACGAAGCCGGTTGCCGGTATCGCCATGGGCCTCATTCTGGAAGGCGAGCGCTTTGCGGTTCTCTCCGACATCCTCGGCGACGAAGATCATCTCGGCGACATGGACTTCAAGGTTGCGGGTACTGCGGACGGCATCACCTCGCTGCAGATGGACATCAAGATCGCCGGTATCACCGAAGAGATCATGAAGGTCGCGCTCGGCCAGGCCCAGGGCGGTCGCAAGCACATCCTCAACGAGATGGCCAATGCCATCACCGAGGGTCGCTCGCAGCTCGGCGAATTCGCACCGCGCATCGAAGTGATGAACATCCCGGTCGACAAGATCCGTGAAGTCATCGGTTCGGGCGGCAAGGTCATCCGCGAAATCGTCGAAAAGACCGGCGCCAAGATCAACATCGAAGACGATGGCACGATCAAGATCGCTTCGTCCTCCGGCAAGGAAATCGAAGCGGCCCGCAAGTGGATCCACTCGATCGTGGCCGAGCCGGAAATCGGCGTTGTCTACGAAGGTACCGTTGTGAAGACCGCCGACTTCGGCGCCTTCGTCAACTTCTTCGGTTCGCGTGACGGCCTCGTGCACATCTCGCAGCTCGCTTCCGAGCGCGTTGCCAAGACCTCGGACGTCGTCAAGGAAGGCGACAAGGTCTGGGTCAAGCTGATGGGCTTCGACGAGCGTGGCAAGGTTCGCCTCTCCATGAAGGCCGTCGACCAGACGACCGGCAAGGAAATCGCTGCCGACAAGAATGGCGAAGCCGCTGAATAAGCGCGCCTAGCATCCGATCAGAGGCGCGGGAGAAATTCCGCGCCTTTTTCGTTCGCCCCCAAAGACTTTACCCGTCCGCCCGAAGAGAAGACCGAGCCATGAGCCGCGAGACCCTGAAGACCCTGTTTCATCCGTTCACCACCGAGGCGGTTCCGCTGCCGGGCGCGGATGAGCGCTATCTCTTCCTCGGTGCCGAGGCCGGCTTCGCCAAGCCTGAGGGCTTTGAGGCCGAATTGACGGTGGTGCAGGACTTCCGGCCGGAATTCCGTCGGCTCGAGGCGAGCCACCAGGCACCGATCGCCTTTGTCGAGGGCGAAGATTTCGATGGCGCGCTCATCCTTTGCAGCAAACACAAGGGCCTCAACGAGGACCATATTGCCGAAGCGCTGCGGCGGGTGAAGGCCGGTGGCCTGATCATGATCGCAGGTGCCAAGGAAGAAGGCATTCTGCCGCTGCGCAAGCAGCTCGACCGGTTGGGCTTCGCGCCGGAATCCACGCCAAAATATCACGGCGTTGCCGTCTGGTTCATCGTGCCATCTGATGCGACCGCAGCAATCGCGGCGCTGGCAGCCAAGACCGTGACGGTCGAGGGCCGTTTCGAGACCAAGGCCGGGCTGTTCTCGCATGCCCATGTCGATGACGGTTCCGAACTGCTGGCGAGCCGCCTGCCGACGGATTTCGACGGCAATGCCGCCGATTTCGGCGCCGGCTGGGGCTACCTGTCGGTGATGCTGGCCGAGGTTTCGCCGCGCACAAACCGCATTGATCTGTTCGAGGCAAGCCATACGGCGCTCGAACATGCCAAGCGCAACCTTGCCCGCAATCATCCTGATCTCACCACCCGCTTCTTCTGGCAGGATCTGGCCACTGAACCGACCAAGGAGAAGTATGACCTCGTCATCATGAACCCGCCCTTCCACGAGGGACATGCGGCCGAGCCGTCGATCGGTGCCGCCATGATCAAGGGGGCCCATGATGCGCTGCGCAACGGCGGCAATCTGCTGATGGTCGCCAATCGCGGCCTGCCCTACGAGCCGGTGCTGGCGGCCCACTTCAAGCAGCATGGCGAAGTCTGCCGCAATGCGCGCTTCAAGATCCTCTGGGCGAAGCGTTGAGGCCTTGGGCCTTCACGACGGCGTGATCCGGGCTATCGCTGCGCACGCTCGACTCCGGCTATCCATTGGCTTACCATTTCATGCCAAGATCTTCCCTTTGGGCGACAGGGAATGGGCATGTCCGGTCGGAACCTCACCGATGAATTGACGACCGTGGCCGGGCTCGCGTCCGCCGTGGTCGTCCATGCGCAGACTTTCGGCATCGATATCAATCCGATCTGTAAGGCGCTGGAGATCGATCCAGCCTGTTTCCAGGACATGACCGCCCGGATCAGCCTCGATCGGCTGTGCAGGCTTCTGGAGGCCTGTGCGCTGCTTTCGGATGACGAAGCCTTCGGTCTCACCAGCGTGAAAGCCTATGAGGCCGGGTCGACCGGGCCATTTGGTTACGGGCTGATGTCGGCACCGACCGGACTCGATCTCGTCCGCTTCCTCGACCAGCACATCCAGTATGTCACTCATACGAGCTTTTCACGCCTGGTGATCGACGCGCAAGGTGCGCATCTGTCCTGGACGTTCGCTCCCATCATCGTCAAGCGGGACCAATATGTCGATATGTCGGTGGGTCTCGTGATGCAGCGTGTCCGGGACCTGGCAGGCGTTACGGCCGATCTGGTCGAAGTCGACCTGGAGCGTCCCAAACCGCGCAATCTTCAGCCGTTCCGGCACTATCTGTCGAAAAAAGTGAGCTTTGGGGCCGGCATGAACTGCGTGCATTTCCCGCAGGCCTTCCTGGAGGCGCAAAATCCGACCGGGGACCGGCGGCTTTTCGAATTGATGGACCTGCAGTGCAAAAGCCTTCGGCCCGCGACGGCGGAACTCGCCAGTGATTTCGTCGATCAGGTGCGCCGGCACCTCTTGGTGCATGTCTCCGAAGACGAATACCCGCTGTCGGAAATTGCGCCCTATTTCGGCTTGTCGGAGCGCACGTTCCAGCGGCGACTGGCCGAACACGGCACGAGCCTCAACGAATTGCGCGACGGCATCAGGCGGGATGTGAGCTACAGCCTGCTGACGGAAAGCGAATTGCCGATCTCGGAAATTTGCTATCGTCTCGGCTATTCGGCGCCGAGCGCGTTCACACGATCGGTAACTCGCTGGTTCGGTTCGAGCCCGACAGAGGTGCGGGAGCGAAAGACCGCCTGAAGCGTTGCGCTTGACAAGGGTGCGAGGATACGGTGTCATCCGAACAGCCTGAGAAACAAGGCTTTCCATGAGCGACTTTATTAGCGCCTGTCGATAAGAGTTTGGCGCACAGGGTTAACGACTTCCTCGTGAAAGCACGTATAACCGCCGCGCTGACGCCGTGGCATTCATGGCGTCCTCCCAGGTATTTCCCAGCAATGCACATGACGATGGCCGACACCCCCAAGGCGCTCGGGCGCGAGCCCAGTCTATCTTCACTGACCGACAGGGAAATTCGCTGTCTGCAACTCGTCGCGGAAGGCAAGCGACTGGAAGATGCCGGCAATATCCTGGTGCTGTCGCGGGAAGACGTGACCAACGCACTGGCATCGGCCCAGATCAAGCTCGAGGCGAGAAATCTGTTTCATGCGATCAGCATCGCGATGCTGATGGGCGTGGTCCGGCATACCGACCCCTTTCAACCGAAGTAAGCCGAACTCCCACGGCTGGCGGACCACTTCGGATGACGATGGCCTGGCACGGAAACGCGCCAGGCCTTTTCCGTCTGAGGTGACCGAACGCAGACTTCAAAACGACAATGGGGTGGCCAGAGCCACCCCAATTCTATCCTCACGCAGGTGACAGATCAGACGTCAGCCGCCGTGACGCTGGAACACGAGAGTGGCGTTGGTACCGCCGAAGCCGAAGGAATTCGACAGGACCGTGTCGATCTTGGCGTTGTCGATGCGCTTGCGCACGACCGGCACGCCTTCGAATTCGGGATCGAGGTCGGTGATGTGGGCGCTCTCGCCGATGAACTTTTCCTGCATCATCAAGAGGCCGTAGATCGATTCCTGCACGCCGGCCGCACCGAGCGAGTGACCGGTCAGCGACTTGGTCGACTGGATGTGCGGGATCTTGTCGCCGAAGACTTCGCGGATCGCGCCGATTTCCTTCGAGTCGCCCACAGGCGTCGAGGTGCCGTGCGTGTTGATGTAGTCGACCTCGCCGGTGACCGTGGCGAGTGCCTGGCGCATGCAGCGGATGGCGCCCTCGCCCGACGGTGCCACCATGTCGTAACCGTCGGAGGTGGCGCCATAGCCGACAACCTCGGCATAGATCTTGGCGCCACGCGCCTTGGCATGTTCGAGCTCTTCCAGAACCAGGACACCGGCGCCGCCGGCGATGACAAAACCGTCACGCGAGACGTCGTAGGCGCGCGAAGCGGTCGAGGGCGTGTCGTTGTACTTCGACGACATGGCACCCATGGCATCGAACAGGCTCGACATCGACCAGTCGAGGTCCTCGTGGCCGCCGGCAAAGACCATGTCCTGCTTGCCCCACTGGATCATCTCATAGGCATTGCCGATGCAATGGGCAGAGGTCGAGCAGGCAGACGAGATCGAATAGTTGACGCCGTGCAGCTTGAACCAGGTGGCGAGCGTTGCGGATGCCGTCGAGGACATCGCCTTCGGCACGGCGAACGGGCCGATACGCTTCGGGCTCTTGTTCTGGCGGACGATATCGGCCGCCTCGACGATCTGCTTGGTCGACGGGCCGCCGGAGCCCATGATGATACCGACGCGTTCGTTCTGCTGATAGTCGGCCTCTTCGAGACCGGCATCGGCGATCGCCTGCTTCATGGCGACGTGGTTCCAGGCGCCGCCCTGGGACAGGAAGCGCATGGCACGGCGATCGACCAGTTCGGTCGGATCGAGGGTCGGCTTGCCCCAGACCTGGCATCGGAAGCCATTTTCAGCGAAATCGGGAGAAAAGGTGATGCCCGATTTGGCATCGCGCAAGGATGTGGTGACTTCGGCGGCGTCGGCACCAATGGAGGACACGATGCCCAGACCCGATATTACAACCCGTCTCATCTCTCAGACCTTCTTTATGAACTCAAGGTACGGACAGGGCCGGTTCAGGCCGTCTTGTCCTTCGACAGACCGACGCGCAGGTCGGTTGCCTGATAGATAGTTTCGCCATCGGCCTTTAACCAGCCGTCGGCCGTACCGAGGACAAGGCGACCACGCATGACGCGCTTGAAATCGATGCCGTATTCGAGAAGCTTGGTTTCCGGACGGATCATGCCCTTGAACTTCACTTCACCGGTCGACAGCGCCATGCCGCGGCCGGGCTCACCCAGCCAGCCGAGGAAGAAACCAGTCAGCTGCCACATGCCGTCGAGGCCGAGGCAGCCGGGCATGATCGGATTGCCCTGGAAGTGGCAAGGGAAATACCAATCATCGGGGCGAACATCGTATTCGGCGCGGATATAACCCTTGTCGAAGGCGCCGCCGGTTTCCGAAATATCCGTGATCCGGTGGACCATCAGCATGGGCGGCAGGGGAAGCTGCGCATTGCCGGGACCGAAGAGTTCGCTGCGGGCGCAGGAGAGGAGTTCATCGTAATTGTAGCTGGATTGTTTCGTTGTCATCGTTCTTCTTCTTCCCCCCTCTGCTTCATGTGTCCGGACCCCTTAGACCAAGACGGCGGCAAAATGAAGCCGTGCGCGTGACGGGCTCTCGGTGCAGGACGTCGTCGACGGCCGGCATTTCCTGTTTCATCCTCGTCGCATACAGGAAGGAAAAGACCATCACCAGACCCAAAGAACCGAAAAAAGGGCTCCCGCAGAAGCCGGTTCGGCTTCTCCCCACCCAAACTATTGAAACCACCCGTTTTTGAGGCTATATCCCTATCCAAGGCGCTCGAGCGCCATCAGACACAAGTGGAGTTCGTCTTTTGACGATGGCACCCTGCCAGACCGGCATCGAGCTGAAATTGCGGCGTTCGGGCCTTCGCCCGACGCGACAGCGCATCGCTTTGGCCGGACTTCTGTTTGCCAAAGGTGACCGCCACCTGACGGTGGAAGAGCTGCATGAAGAGGCAATCGCTGCCGATTTTCCAGTGTCCTTGGCCACGGTCTACAATACGCTGCACCAGTTCACTGAAGCCGGGCTGATCCGGGTTCTGGCTGTCGAAAGCGCCAAGACCTATTTCGATACCAATGTCTCGGATCATCACCACTTCTTCGTCGAGGGTGAAAACACCGTGCTCGACATTCCCGTGAACAACATCTCCATCGAAAACCTGCCGGCACCTCCGGAGGGCATGGAAATCGCTCATGTGGACGTGGTCATTCGGCTTCGCCCGAAACTGGGCTGACCTTCACATCACCTCATCGGGATGTCGACCGGGCCTGCGCTTGTAGGTCGGGAAGGTCCAGCCGAAATACAGCGCTCCACCCCTGATCGTGAAAGCCGCGGCGACACCGGCAAGCGAGGCCAGATAAAGCGGCGCGCCCAGTTCATTGGCGAGCGTGAAAACGGCTGCACCCGACAGGGCCGCCGTGATGTAGATTTCCGGACGCAGCAGGACCGAGGGCTCATTGGCCAGCAGATCACGCAGCACGCCGCCGAAGCTTGCGGTCAGAGTTCCGGTGACGATGGCAATCGTCGGCGAGCCGGTCGCCGCCAGCCCCTTGAGCGCGCCCATGACGCAATAGGCGGACAGGCCGATGGCATCGAGCCAGATCAACAGGCGATAGCGCGATTCGACGAGATGGGCGGTGAAGAAGACGGCGACGCCGATCGCGCAGCAGATCAGGATGTAATCCGGATTCAGGACCCAGAACACCGGCACGCGCCCCAGAACGATATCGCGCACCGTGCCGCCGCCGAGCCCGGTGACCACGGCGAAGAACAGGAAGCCGATCATGTCGAGCTGCTTGCGCGATGCCGCAAGCGCGCCTGTGGCGGCAAACAGGGCAATGCCCGCATAGTCGAGATAAGACAGGAGCGACATGGCTTCTTTCCTTGCTGGAGCCTTTGGTCCGGGCGAGATTTGCAGCACGCCGTTAAGGGTGAGGCAAGACGCTGGCGCTAGACTTATGCCAAGTGTCGATAATAGGAACCCATAGGATCGGCTCGACCGCCCTTTCTGGCTAGCAGAGGTCCGAAGAGCGATGCTGACGCATCGGTCAAGGGGCTCGACGACGCCAGAAGGGGCGGGAAGCCGACCAAAGGTGGCTTATT
>JARXAQ010000236.1 GCA_029865825.1 Rhizobium sp. | reverse complement strand
TTCTCGATCGGCGTCTCGCGCCTGATGACGGCGCTGAAGAACCTCGGCAAGCTCGGCCAGGACGACGTCTTGGGTCCGGTTCTCGTCACCGTCATGGACGGCGATGTCGAGAGCATGGGCCGCTACCAGCGCTTCACGCAGCAACTGCGGGCTGAAGGCATCCGCGCCGAAATGTACCAGGGCAACTGGAAGAAATTCGGCAACCAGCTGAAATATGCCGACCGCCGCGGCGCCCCGATCGCCATCATCCAGGGCGGTGACGAGCGCGCAAATAACCAAGTGCAAATCAAAGACCTGATCGAGGGCAAGCGCCTCTCGGGCGAAATCACCGACAATGCCGAATGGCGCGAGGCCCGCGTGGCACAGGAAGTCGTGGCCGAGGCCAAGCTCGTGGCGAAGGTCAAGGAGATCCTCGCCGCCCAGGCGGAAGATCGCCGTCGGGCGAAGGGCGGCTGAAATGCCCCTGACCGACATGCCGGATTTCGCCGGCACCATCCTGCAGGAATTTGTCTCGCGCGGTACGACCCGCGTCGACACGCCCGTGATCCAGCCGGCCGCGCCCTTCCTCGATATGGCGGGCGAAGACCTGCGCCGGCGCATCTTCCTCACCGAGAACGAGCGCGGCGAAAGCCTGTGCCTCAGACCGGAATTCACCATTCCGGTTTGCCTCCGCCATATCGAAACCGCGACCGGCACGCCGAAGCGCTATGCCTATCTCGGCGAAGTCTTCCGCCAGCGCCGCGAAGGCCCGCAGGAATTCTACCAGGCCGGCATCGAGGATCTGGGCGACATAGCGGTCGCCGCCTCGGATGCCCGCGCCATTGCCGACAGCGTGGCGATCCTCACGCGCCTGGCGCCGACCAAGCCGCTTACCGTCACCCTCGGCGATCAGGCTGTCTTCGAGGCCGTGGTCAAGGCGCTCGGCCTGCCCGCCGGCTGGCAGAAGCGCCTGATCCAGGCTTTCGGCAACCCGGATCAGATCGACCAGCTCCTGCGTCGGCTCGCAACGCCGACGCCGGTTCCAGGTCTTGATCCTGATGTCGCGAACCTGCTCGCGAGCGGCGACCAGGACGCGCTGATTGCCCATATCGACGCGACCATGCAAGAAACCGGCTATCTCACCAATGCCAGCCGCACGCCGGCCGAGATCGCCCGCCGCCTGAAGGAAAAGCTGGAGCTCTCGGAAACGCGCCTCGACGGTGCCGCCCTCCTTCTTCTACGCGAGTTCCTCTCGCTCGAATTGCCGCTGGCCGATGCCTCGGCAGCGCTTGCCGGATTTGCCGATGCCGCCGGTCTGAAGCTCGGCCAGGCTCTCACGCGTTTCGACGAACGAGTTGCAGCGCTTGCCAACATCGGCACCGATCTCGCCCGCATCACCTACCGCGCCGCCTTCGGTCGCCCGCTCGATTATTACACCGGCCTCGTCTTCGAGGTGGCCGTTGAAGACAAGCCCGCCGTGCTCGCCGGCGGTGGCCGCTTCGATAGGCTGCTGACCCTGCTCGGCGCCGAAAGCCACATCCCGGCCGTCGGCTTCTCGCTCTGGCTGGATCGCATCGAAAACGAGAGGGCATCCTGATGACCATCACCATCGGTCTGCCCTCCAAGGGCCGCATGAAGGATGACACCTCGGCGATCTTTGAAAAAGCCGGCATGAAGATCGTCGCCATCGGCAATGATCGCTCCTATCGCGGCCGTGTCGACGGTTTCGACGATGTCGAGATCGCCTACCTCTCGGCCTCCGAGATTTCGCGCGAGATTGGCAACGGCACCGTCGATTTCGGCGTCACTGGCGAAGACCTGATCCGTGAGGGGCTGGCGGAAGCGGATGCCCGTGCCGAGATCGCGGCCCGCCTCGGCTTTGGCCACGCCGATGTCGTCGTTGCCGTCCCGGAGATTTGGTACGACGTTGACACCATGGCCGACCTCGGCGACGTCGCCGCCGACTTCCGCACCCGCCATGGCCGTCGCCTGGCGATTGCCACGAAATACTGGCGCCTCACCCAGCAGCACTTTTCCGGCAGCCACGGCATCCAGCTCTATCGCATCGTCGAGAGTTTAGGAGCAACCGAAGGTGCGCCCGCCGCCGGCCAGGCCGATATCATCGTCGACATCACGTCGACCGGCTCGACGCTGAAGGCCAACCACCTGAAGGTGCTGTCGGATGGCGTCATCCTGCGTTCCGAGGCCTGCCTCGTGCGCGCCCGCAAGCCGGAGCATGATGGCGATCCGCGGATCGGCCGCATCATCGAGGCCGTGCGCGGCGTGCTATAAACTGAGAACTGAAGAATGGGGCTGCCCCTCTTCCGCAGGCGGGCAGAAAGTGCCCAAAGGGCAGATATGGGACAGTCCCCGGACACGAAAAAACCCGCCGGATTGCTCCAGCGGGTCTTTTTTTGCCTTTGGGGCAGGGATATCAGGCAGCGACGGCCTGGGCCGAACCGCGGCGGGCGTCGATCGAATAGGCGCCGGCACCGGTGATGGCGAGGGCGATATAGCCGCCGGCCAGCGTGACATTCTTCATCAGCATGATCTGGTTCAGCGTGTTGATCCAGCCGAGCGCGCCTTCCGGCCAGCCTTCGATGGCAACGGTGCCGGTGTGGAAGACGAAACCGGTGAACACACAGAACAGAGCGACGGTCCAGGCAGTTACCTTGGTCTGGAAACCGACGAGGATGAACAGGCCGGCGACGAGTTCATAGAGACCGGCGGCATAAGCGAGCAGGTCGGCGGCGGGCAGGCCGGCGCCAGTGATCATGCCGGCAGTGCCGGCCGGGTCGGCGAGCTTGCCGTAGCCTGCCATGATGAACATGAAGGACAGCAGAACGCGGACGAGAACGAGAAGCGCATTGGTGGTGGAAGACATCGGGGGAACTCCATTGGCGTTGATGGCTGAAACCCCATGTGTCCGGCGGTTCCAGTTTGTGCCGCCTAGATGCCTGCTTTTTTGTCGCAGGCATAGATTAACAGTTTTTGACTGATTGTTCACAAAAACGAAACGACATGGCGGAAAGTGTTCGGCCTTTTCCTCTTTCCGAAAGCCGGCTCGGTACTTACCTTGTTCGCAGTCCGACGAGCAAAGGAGCCCGCAATGGCAGATCTGTCCGCATTTCCGATCACTGGCAAATGGCCGGCCAAAAATCCTGACATCATCCAGCTTTACTCACTGCCGACCCCCAACGGCGTCAAGGCATCGATCGCGCTGGAAGAACTCGACCTCGCCTATGAACCGCACTTGGTCGATTTCGGCACCAATGCCCAGAAAAGCCCCGAATTCGTGTCGCTAAACCCGAATGGTCGCATTCCGGCACTCATCGATCCCAATGGTCCGGACGGCAAGCCGATCGGTATCTTCGAGTCTGGTGCGATCCTCTTCTATCTCGCTGAAAAGACGGGTAAACTTATCCCGAAAGATGCGCGCGGCCGTATGCAGGTGCTCCAATGGCTGATGTTCCAGATGGGCGGTGTCGGTCCGATGTTCGGCCAATATGGCCATTTCCACAAGTTCGCCGCCGACAAGGTGACCAACAATTCCTATCCGGCCGAGCGCTATCGCGATGAGACGCGGCGCCTGCTGGGTGTCCTGGAGGGACAACTGAAGCACGGCCCGTGGCTGACCGGCGCAGATTATACGATCGCCGACATCGCCACCTGGCCCTGGGTTCGCTGCCTGAAGGTCTTTTATGATGGCGAAGCCGATATCGGCCTCGATGCGTTTCCGGCGGTGCTCGATTGGTGGTCGCGTGCCGAAGCCCGTCCGGCAAGTCAGAAAGGCTTGACCATCCCGGCGCGCGGCTGAACGATTGTCACGGGGCGGCGCAACCGTCGCCCCGATGCCCGCTGGCTTCGCCCCGTCGCGGTACACGCGATTAGAGCGGTGTGACGCTTGCCGCCGTCGGTAGCTGGAAGCGTGGGAAGATGAAGAGACCCACCATCGTGCCGCGGGTGCCGTCGAAACCGGTCGACTCGCCGATGCAGAACACCGGCTGCCGCTGGTTTTCCGGTGACAGGATGGTCGTCGAGTAACAGAAGCGGGACGGCTCGGTTGCGGCCTGTTCGAACAGCCGCAGAATATGGCCGCGATCGGCGGCATCGTAGCAGCGCATCATGGTCAGCAGCCCACATTCGTGACTGTCCAGGCCATGCAGCTGTCTCGCACGGCTGCCCAACGTCAGAAGGCCGTTCGTCAGGTCTCCCGTCCAGTCTTCCGACGCGCCGAACCGGCATGCGTTCTGCCCGAGGAAACGATCACCCTCTGCATCGCCGACCGAAAAGCTGGTTGCGAGATCTGCATTTGCAATTTTGAACAAGGCTGTCCCCAAGTCGGAGCCGTAACGGCCTTCACCATGCTGGAGGATTTGCCTCGAAAGGCAACCCATTCCAAGTCCTCAATCGGCCGAAGCCGACACCCCATGCATTCGGAGCAGGCCGCCAACACGATGCCCTGCCTCGACTGCCACCGCAGGAGCCCCCACCTGCGTCCCTGGTGCATCCCAAGGTTACATTTCAGTCATTCATCTATGAATTACGTGCTTCATAGATGAATTCTACGCTGAGCCGACTCTTCATGTCACGGCCCGGTTGTAATTATTCCGTTCGTTCGCGAAGAAATCCACTTCATCTGCCGTATGTTGAAAGGAACATGATCCCCTTCAGGTTGCAGAATAGACTTCGTTCGCGTGATGAAGTTAACAGGCTAGATACCATGAAAGGAATAAGATGAAAACGCCTCACCTTTACCAGAACCTATAAACGACCGGCAATCCACGTCGAAATAGCCAGTTTGAAAATTAGTATTAGCTAAAAGATGCGGAATTACGCACAGGTGGTGTAGGCACGTGCCAAGAAGACCGTACCAAACGTCCATCCATAGATATTTATATTCGAATTGGTGATGTCAACAACCGCGACGAAAGGTTGTAAGGCCTTTTTTGGGGGACTTGAGCGAACATGCGTTTTCCCGTTATGGCGCAGCACGCAAAAAGAGGGCGACCTTGCGGCCGCCCCCTCGAAAATCTTACCGGATGGACCGGATGGTAAGACCCAAAGGGTCTTACATCATGTCCATGCCGCCCATGCCGCCCATGCCGCCCGGCATGCCGCCAGCCGATTCCTTCTTCGGAAGCTCGGCAATCATGGCTTCCGTCGTGATCAGCAGCGAGGCAACCGAAGCTGCGTTCTGCAGAGCTGTACGAACAACCTTGACCGGATCGACGATACCCATGGCGATCATGTCGCCGAATTCGCCGGTCTGGGCGTTGTAGCCGTAGTTGTCGGTGTTGCTCTCGAGGATCTTGCCGACGATGATCGAAGCCTCGTCGCCTGCGTTTTCAGCGATCTGGCGAACCAGCGACTGAAGAGCCTTGCGAACGATGTTGATGCCAGCTTCCTGGTCGTCGTTTGCACCCTTGACCGTGATCTTCGTCGAGGAGCGCAGCAGAGCGGTACCGCCGCCGGGGACGATGCCTTCCTGAACGGCAGCGCGCGTTGCGTTCAGCGCGTCGTCGATGCGGTCCTTGCGTTCCTTGACTTCGATTGCCGTCGTACTGCAATCCTAATGCTAGGCGCATCTTAGACCTTGCGTTGGTCGATCTGAGCCAATAATGATTGGGCTTGAATCGTGATCTCAGGATCAACTAGCGAGCTGACTGACAAAATCTCATTGAGTGCTACTCGAGCTGCTTTGAAATCTT
>JARXAQ010000220.1 GCA_029865825.1 Rhizobium sp. | reverse complement strand
TCCGGCATTCGCCGCGCGCTCCAGCCGCAGGCGGATCTCGTCATCTGCCAGGGTGGCGGCGCCGGATTTCAGGCGGTCGCTGGCAATCTCGACGTCGGCGACCGGATCGAGGCTGGCGGAGAGCGTCTGCAGCAGGGCATCGCTCCGGCCGACATCCTCGCCGAGGCGACCGCTGCGCAAAGCCTGAACCAGAGCCAGCCGGCCGGCCACCACGCCGTCGCCCGGGGCGCCGGCTGCATCGATGAGAGCGTCGACCACCTTGCCGCGTTTGCCCTCCGCAATCGCTGCGGCGGCGCGTTCAACCATGGCGATGCGATCACCCAGGCTTGCGGCCTGTTCGAACAGAGCTGCAGCCTTTTCCGCGTCGCCGGTATCCAGCGCCATGCGGGCGAGCTTGCGCAGGGCCAAGGGATTGCCGGATGTGGCCGCCTTCTGCAACAGGGTGACCTGGTCCAGGCCCACCCCGGGCCGGCACGCAGCGACATCGGCGAGCGTCGTCGTGACCAGCGTCGAGCCGGCCGTTTCGGCCTTGCGCATATGCTGCATAGCGGGTTCGATGCCGCCGCCCGATTTGAGCAGATAGCGGCCATAAAGGGCGTCCGCGTCGGGCGTCGCACTTGCGAGGATGCGCTCGTAGACTGCCTTCGCCCGTTCCGGATCTGGCGTCGCGCCCTGGCCGGTCAGATATGCGTTGGCGAGGATGTCGAGCGTGAATATCGAGGCGTCCGGCCGGGTTTCTGCCTGTTGCAGCACGTCCTGCAGGGCAGCGCTATCTGCGGTGGCGGTGAAATCGCCTCGGTGCAGGCGGGCGGCGACCAGGAAGGCATTGGGATCGCCGTTGGCCATGCCCAGCTGCAGGCGGCGTCGGGCGTCGTCTGTATCATGGCCGGCCACGAGATCCTGCTCCGCTGCGGCCGAAAGGCCGGTGACGGAGCCGGCTGTGATCGCCTGCTCCCAGTAGCGTCGCGCCGTAGCCGGATCGGCGTTCACACCGCGTCCGGCGGCATGGGCGCGGGCGAGTTTCTCCAGCGCGTTGCGATGGCCGCCCTCTGCTGCGACCTCGAACCAGGCGATGGCCCGGGTCGCGGCGTCCGGCAATTGCTTATCGAGCAGGAACTGGCCGACTTCGGCGGCGACGGCGCAGTCGCCGGTCGCGAGTGCGGTCTGCAGATTGATCGTCGCGAGATTGGCGAAATGGGCGGCGGCACCCTCGAAGGGGGATGGCAGCGTGCCGTCCGCATAAAGGGATGAGAGCTCGAAGGCCGCCATGGGTTCTCCGAACCCGGCCGCGATGCCGAGATAGCGCGCGGCATCCGACATCGGCAGAGCTTGCAATTCGCCCCGTGCGATCAGGCGGCCGAGCGACAGGGCAGCGTCGGTCTCCTGGGAGGCCGTCGCTTCGACGAGCAGACTTGCGGCGCGCGCCGGCTCTGGCGGCCCGGCGCGCCGATCGAGAAGCAGGATGGCCAGGCGGCGCCTTGCTTCCATCGTGCCCCCGGTGCCTTGGCTGACCAGCATTTCCAGCATGCGACGGGCGAGCGGCAGGTCGCGTGCGACCTCGCTGCCACCATCGATAAAGCGCACGGCATCGGCAAAGACCTGCTGTTGCGATACGGGAACCGGGCCACCGGTCCAGCCATGCCACTCGAAGGAGAGGGGCGCTGGCAGTTCCGCTTTGCGGCAGATCCGGCCAAAGTCCAGCGCCGGCGGCGCCTTCGGATAGGGCAGGGCTTCCAGGGCGGGTGTGGCGGCATGGGCGCCGCCGCCGAAGCCGGTCGTCACCAGGGCCAAGGTCGCGAGCATGCCTGCGAAACGGCGGATATGGCAGCCTTGCATGTGCTTTCCTCCTGTCACGTCGCTTGCGCGACTTTTTCTCGAAATGGCGGTTTGAAGCCCGCTCATCAGTCGGCCGTGTCGGAGACGATTGCCGCCTCCGTGGCGGGTGCGCCGTCGCGGATCGCCTTGAGAGTGCGGGCGGCGAGAAGGCTGCCGGACCGGGCGGAACGATCGAACCAGAACGAGGCCAGGGTGACGTCCTTCTCGACCCATTCGCCGCTCAGATAGGCGAGCCCGAGCTGATAGGCGGCGTTCGGATGATTGCGCTCGGCCGCCTTTTGCAGCCAGGCGATGGACTGGCGTGTGTCGCTTTCCGCTTCGGGGCGCAGGGCGAAAACGCGGGAGAGTTCATACATCGCGGCCGTGTTGCCGGCATTGGCGGCGCGCGCCAGCCAGTCGAGGCCGGCCTGGCGCGACTGGTTGAGGCCGTAGCCGTTCAGCAGCATATGCCCCAGAGCCGCCATGGCCTCCTTGTCACCTTCCGTCGCCGCGCCATGCATGCGGATGGCGGCGGCATCGGGCTGGATCGCCGGGCCGAAGCCGTTCAGGAAATACTCGCCGAGTGCGCGCTCGGCGGCGGCGGAACCGCGTGCAGCCTGGGCATCCAGCAGGGCCACGGCCCTTTCCGGATCGCGACGTGCCGAGGAGAAGGCGAGCCAGTCGGCCTCCAGCAGGGTCGCCTTCGGCATGCGCATGCCGTTTTCGCTGCGCACGGCGGCAACCAGGTCTGCGGCCTTGCGGGCATCCCGCTCGACGCCGATGCCGAGCATATGGGCGCGGGCAAGCAAGAGTCGGGCTTCCGGATCCTTCGGGTTGGCCTCGAGGACGTCCTGCAGCATGGCAATGGCGGCCGGTGCCCGGGCGCGATGCATGACGGACGACAGGTAGCTCGCCGCAAGCGCCGTGCGTGCGACCGGAGCACCGCTTTCGGCGGCCTTTTCGAGCAGGGCAAAGGCCTGGGCGGTCTGTTCCGGCGTGACCGCCATCGTCGATTTCAGCCGCCCCAGCGCCACCAGATCGGCAGGCCCCAGCTGGTCCGTCTGCATCTCGTCAAGCAGCGCCATTGCCTCTTGCGTCGGGCCGGTTGTGCCGGTGGAGAACAGCAGCGAGGCGAGGGCAATGGTATCGGCCGGCGCCTGGGTCACCGATTTCGCGCGTTCCAAGCCGATACCGTCCAAATTGCCGTGGCGCAGCCGCGCCTTGACCAAGGCCAGTCCGGCGCGTGGATCGCCGGCATCGATCTGGCTGAGATAGAAGCGGTCGGCCTCGTCGCGTTCGCCCGGATCGCGCGAGTGGGCCTGCATGTCGGCGAGTTCCCAGGTCGCGCGCTCGACGGCACGTTCGCCAGCGCGGACGAACCAGCGTTTGGCAAAACTGTCGCTGCGCGCCAACTGGTCGCCCTGGCGGTAGAGTTGGCCGAGGCGCAGCATGGCCTGGCCGACATTGTCGTCAGCGGCCTTGAAGAGCAGTCGGATCGCTTGATCAGGTCCGAGAACCGACTTCGACATGCGCCCGTCCAGAGCGAGGCTCGCGACGGTGAAATTTGAAAATCCGACGCTGACGAAGGGTGTCTTGCGCAGGCTCTCGATCAGAGCACGGGCGACGGCATCGGGCAGGGGCCGGCCGTTGGCCTCGAGCCAGGCATTGTAGGCGAGAGCTGCGATGCTGCGCCCTGCCAGAGCCTGCTTTTCCAGCAGCGGCAGCAGGACTTTGCCGATTACCTCGGAATGGGTCGAGCGCCAGTTCTGGCTGGCGAGGTTGGCGAGCGCGTCCGGATCGTCGGCGATGGGTTCGAGCGCCGCCATCACCAGTCGCTGGCGCTCAGCGGGGTCGCCTTCGAAGGCGAGGGCGAGTTTCAGATCGAGGCTCGAGAGTTCGATCGCAGCGGTGCGGACATCGGCCTCGCTGGCGCGCTGCAGCCACCAGCGGGCTTCGGCGCCGGAGACCGGCATGGTCGTCTCGGCGATCGCCGCACGGCCGAGGGCGAGTGCTGCATTTCTGCCGCCGGCGCGGGCCGCCTGGCGGAAGAGATCGGCGGCGCGGGCAGGATCGGCCTCAACATTGACCCCCGTCAGATACTGTTCTGCGAGCTCTTCCACCGCCGTAATCGGATCGTGTTCCGCTGCAGCCTCTAGCCATTGCATGGCTTTTTCCGGATCGCGTTCGGTGAGCAGACCATCGGCATAGATGTGAAACAGCGCAACGGCGGCCGGTGCCTGACCGGCTTCGGCGCGCTCGGTCAGCCGCGTTAAAACCGCCAGCTTCAATGTCTCGCCGACGGCCACCCCGCTGGCGGCAAGGTCGGTCACTGCGGCGGCGCTGCCGAGCATGGCGGCCGCTTCGAGCTTGGGAATGGCCTGCTCCATCGGAACATGGCGGTTCTCCATGGCGTCGACGGCGAGCAGATAGGCCGCATCACCATTGCCTTCCAGGGCGAGGGCCTGCAGCGCGGGTTCGATGGCGGAAAAGCCAGAGCCGCCGGTCTTGCGCATGAGGAGGCGTCCCAGCGAGACGGTGGCGGCGGTTGACGAGTCACCGAGTTCGATGGCGCGGAAATAGGCGCCGATCGCAGCGTCGCGATCGGCTTTGCGGATCGGGTTTTCGGCACTGAAGATCAGGCCGTCGCGGTAAAGATCGCCCAGCCGGCGCTGGTCATCGAAGGCGGTGCTGCGGCTCAGCGTCTCGAGAAGTGCCTGTTCCTGCGCGAATCGCGCGGCGAGATCGGCATCCTCTGCGGCCGTGGCGGCGGTACCGAGCCCGAGAACCAGCAGGCCGATGGCGAGAATATGTGCAAGGCCTGTCATGGCTGCCCCCAAAAACATGTCGAATTTCCACCGATGAACTCGTCGATCAGCGGCCGCCTGGCCACCACCTGTCGCGAAAACAGACCGTTCAGCCGGTCGAAGGCTAAGCCTTGGCCGGAAAGGACGGCGGCTTCCGCCCAGGCCATGTAGTGGCGGCCGTGACCGCGGGTGTCGAGGAAGCCCAGTTCCAGCTGGCGGAAATCCTTCTCCGGTCCTGGAATGTGGTTTTCCGCCGAATAGACTGCGACTAGGATCGGCGAGGCGATGCCGTTCAACAGCGCGCCGAGCAAGGTGGCGTAGGAGCGGCCCTGCGGCGAGGTGTGGGCGTAGAAGTCCCAGCCGTGGCCACGTGCCGTTTCGGCCATCACCGTCAGGCTGGAGAGCGTCTGGCGCTTATACCCCAGGGCGCGCGCGCCGCGGCGGGCTTCGAGCGCCAGCGTTCCGTCGGCACGGGTCTCGTCGAGGATGGCATCGAAGCGGGCGAGCCCCTTTTCCATCATCTGGCGGTCGCCGGTCTGGGCGCCCCAGACGGCCAGCACGCTGTCGGCAAGCACGCGGTGATTGTTGCGATCGACGTCGCCGTCGAAAGTGTGGTCGATCTTGCGCACGAGGCCGTCGATCCAAGCGCGCAGGCGGTCGGCAGGCTCAGTATCCAGCTGCGGCTGGAGAATGGCATAGGCGACGGAGAGGGGCCGCAATTGCCGTTTCAGCGCGTAATAGGCGTCGTTGATCTATTCCGTCTGGGTGAAGGCACCAGCCTCGGCCCAGCGGGCGAGGAGACCGGCAAGC
>JARXAQ010000192.1 GCA_029865825.1 Rhizobium sp. | reverse complement strand
GGCTTCGAGAGCGCGAGCCAGACGGTGCCAACGGGGCCATTCGGGCCCGGCGGGATCTGCAGCACCTTGTCATTGGTGCCTTGCTGGAAATTGATCTTCGGATTGTAGGTATATCCGGGATTGAGTGCGATGCGCTCAATGGTCACCGTGCCCGAGGGAGACGGTGTGTCCGTCGAGCCAATGCTGGCGGGATAGGCTGCCACCAGGCTGCCGTCGGCGCCATAGGCGAAGACCTGCTTCAATGCCTTGTCGGCGACGATGCGAGCAACGCTTCCAGATTTAACGGGGCCCGGTTCGATCACCTTGATAATGGTTCCGGGCACGGTGAAGTCGACGCCCGGATTGAGCTCGCGCAGATAGCCTTCATCCATGTGGAATTTTTCGGCCAGCATCTCCACAGTCGAAGTATAGGACAGGGCAGGCAGCTGGGCCTTGTGGCTGTAATCCTCAGGGATCGCAGCGACATAGGGACCTGCCGCGTCGCCGGCGGTGATGGTGTAGCTGTTGATCGCAAGGCCGCCGGACAGGCGCAGGCGCTCGAGGATATCCTCGGCGTTGTTGGGGTCGAGTGTCTCGCCGGTCATCGTCTGCCAGGCGACGATCGCCTTGTTGACGTTCTGGCCCATCTTGCCATCGATCACGCCGGGGGAAATGCCCTCGCGGTCGAGGAAGACCTGCAGTGCGGTGATTTCCAGGCGGGACAGGTTGCTCTTCACAGGGATGTCAGGCGTCACGATCCGCTGGGGTGCGGTATCGGTCGGTGGCGCGAGATCCGGACCGCCGAACGGCATGTCGGACGGCGCGCCGTCGAGCGGTTGGCGGTCGATGGGGCCGGCATCCGGAATGGAGGCCGTGGTGACATCGTCGTCCCAACCACGAGGCTGGCCTTGCTCACCGCGAGAGTAGGGATCCACGACGCCGGGCAGGGCATTCGCCTGATCTTCTCGTGCGGGCGGATAATAGCTCTCGGCAGGTATCTCTGTTGCGACCAGATTGCCGAAGCGGTCGATCAGCACCGTGCGCCCCAGGCGGTCGCGGCTGATCACGACTTCGCCGGCCTCGGGCACGTAGTCGAGGATGTCGCCTTCGGGGGACACCAGAAGGGTCTGTGACTGGCGATAGACGTTTGCGGTTTGCGCCCACGAGGCGCCGGCTGGCGCCAGCGACGTGGCAGCGAGAGCCGCCATGAGCAAGCCTGATTTCCTGATGTCGTACACGATGCGGTTTCCTCGTCTCTGCGGGCGACAAACGCGACAAATTTGACACTAATGTGGAAAAGGTGAATTCATAATGAATATTGGATTAACTTGCTGTGGGGGCAGGAGAGGAACCGCTGAAACGACGCCATGTTCCGGGGTCGCCGCGGTCGCCTAAGGGGGAACGATGCAGGACCGACTGAGAATGGAAGCATTTCTGCCATACCGGCTTATCCGGGTGGCGGAGCGATTCGATACTGCCTTTGCGCATTTTTGTGGGCCGGATGACGAATTGTCCTGGTCGGAATGGCAGGTATTGTGGTCGCTGGGCGAAAGCTCACCGATCACCGCCAAGGCGATCTCACTGCATTCGGGCTTATCCAAGACGAAGATCAGTCGCGCGGTCAAAGTTCTGGAAGACCGGGGCTACGTGTTGCGCAAACGCGACCGTGCCGATCGGCGCTTCGAACTCCTGTCGCTGACAGACGCGGGGCTGGAGCGCTTCGACCGGCTGGAACGCTGCGCCCATGCCTTCCAGCGCTGGCTTGAGCAGACCGTCAACATCGCCTATCTGTCTTCTCTCGACAGTGGCCTTGCCGGGGTCGAACATCTGGCTGCCGCCGGACACTTGCGCATCGCCGCTGCGGCGGTCGAGGAAACACTTGCATGATTTCTTTCCGGGGGCCGCGTGGCCCTTCACTCGGTCTCGACGAGACTTCCGTCTTTGACATCGGTGCCTGCGTTGTCGACGGCGTCGATATTTCGCCGGGGCGTGCCATCCCGGATGACGGCGATCCGCGGATTGACCATTCCCTGGAGGGGTTCCTGTTTACCTGTGGGCCGGATCATATCCGTCATCCGCAGCCTCTGGCAGATGGTAAAGGTCTCTATCCGTTGCATGGTTCGTTTTCAGCCCATCCTGCCGAGGCGCTTGGGGTCTCCATGGACGGCGAGGATCTGGTCGCCGAAGCACGCGTGCCAGTGCAGCTCGCCGATGGCGGACGCGCAGAATTACGGCGGCAATGGCGCATCAAGGGTGACAGCGGCGAAGTGCAGTTGGCCGACGAGGTGGTGAATACCGGCGAGACCGCGTTTCCCGCCTTTCTGATGTATCACATCAATCTCGGTGCACGGCATTTCGAAGACGGTACCGCGCTCGAAGGCGCCATGCTGGAGGGCGGCGGATTTCCCTGGACCTTCGGAGAAGGCGATGGCGGTATTTTCTGTGTGCCCGCCGGTCATGGTGGCTGGGCGGAAGTCCGGCTCGGGCCGATGAAGGCGATCGGCGGCAAGCGGCTGAAGGTGCGGTTCCGCACCGACACGCTGCCGTATCTGCAGGTCTGGAGAAACCAGAGAGCGCCAGCGCATGTGCTGGGGATCGAGCCGGTATCGCACCGTTGGGTCAGCCGCGACGAACTGGCGAAGGCGGACGAATTCGTGATGCTGCAGCCTGGCGAGAGCCGGCATTACGGGCTCGCGTTTTCGTTTTCGTGATGGCACACCTGTGTCGGTGACCATGCTTTCGGCTTGCTGTGATTGACGCCTGCGGATGCCCGTCGTAGATGTGGCGCCCATAGTTTTTGGCGAGGTTGCGCGAATGAACATCAGGCAGATCAACGAGGAATATTCGGTCAGCGGCCAGATCACGGTCGAGGAACTCGACACGATCAAGCAGCTCGGCTTCAAGTCGATCGTATGTCATCGCCCGGATGACGAAGACGCCGGCCAGCCGACCTTTGCCACCATTGCGGCGCGTGCCGAAGAACTCGGCCTGAAGATCAAGCATGTCCCGGTCGGCCCGATGGGTGTGACGCCGGATGCTGTCGCCGACATGGTCGACGCTCTGGAAGATTTCGACAAGCCGATGCTCGGCTATTGCCGCTCGGGTGCGCGTTCGACCGCGACCTACGAACACGCGCTGCGCCAGCGCGGCTGACCTTTACCATTCTTGATCGGGGGCCGGGTGGTTCAACCCGGCCTTCGTTTTTCCATCCCACAAGCCAGGAGTAATTTCATGTCCATCAAGCGTATCGAGCCGGGCAAGCGCATGAGCGGCGCCGTCGTTCATGGCAACACCGTCTACCTCGCCGGCCAGGTCGGCGAAGGCACTGATGTCACCGAACAGTCGAAGTCGGCGCTCGCCGAGGTCGACCGTCTGCTGGCCGCTGTCGGCTCGGACAAGTCGAAGATCCTGCAGACGATCATCTATCTCTCGGACATGTCGACCTTTGCAGAAATGAATGCCGTCTGGGAAGGCTGGATCGATCCGGCTAACCCGCCGGCCCGCGCCACCAGCGGTGCGCCGCTCGCGACCCCGGACTACAAGGTCGAGTTCATCGTGACCGCCGCGATCTGATTGATTGAGCTGTCTGAAATGCGAAAAGGCCGGGAGCGATCCTGGCCTTTTCTTGTTTCTTGTCAATGGCCTGTCAGGCCTTGTTGCGAATTTGAGTCAAGGTCCGGGTCGGCGTGATGACCTCTGGATCAAGCTTGATCTCAATGATCGCCGGCTTGCCGGAAGCGCGGGCGCGCAGGAAGGCGGGGGCGAAGTCTTCCGTTTTCTCCACCGTTTCGCCGTGGCCGCCATAGGCGCGGGCGAGATCGGCAAAATCGGGATTGGTGAGGCCCGTGGCGCTCACACGGCCCGGATATTCCCGCTCCTGGTGCATGCGGATGGTGCCGTAGATCCCATTGTTGATCACCAGCGTGATGATCGGCAAGTTATAGCGCATTGCGGTCGCGAATTCCTGGCCGTGCATCATGAAGCAGCCGTCACCAGCGAAGCAGACGACCTCGCGCTGCGGGAAGAGCTGCTTGGCGGCGACGGCGGCCGGCAGGCCGTAGCCCATGGAGCCGGAGGTCGGAGCGGCCTGGGTGTTGAAGGCCTGGAAGCGATGGAAGCGGTGCAGCCAGGTGGCGTAGTTGCCGGCACCATTGGTGAAGATCGTGTCCTTCGCCGTGTTTTCCTCGATCCACTCCATGATCTCGCCCATCTGGACCGGCCCCGGGCTCGTCTTCGGCGGGGTCGACCAGGCGAGATAGGCGGCGTGCATGGCCTCTGTCCGTTCTGACCATGCGGGGGCGGCCGGCGCTTCAAGCGTGGCCAGGGCGGAGACGAATTCGTCAGGAGCCGCACAGATGGCGAGTTCGGCGCGATAGACGCGGCCAAGCTCGGACGGGTCCGGATGGATGTGGACGAGCTTTTGCGCCGGATAGGGGATGTCCATCAAGGTATAAGAGGAGGATGGCATTTCGGAGAAACGGCCGCCGAGAAGAATCAGCAGGTCGGCCTCTTTGACTTCCTTGGCCAGCGCCGGATTGATGCCGATGCCGACATCGCCGGCATAGCAGGGGTGCAGATGATCGAAGAGCATCTGGCGGCGGAAGGAACAGCCGACGGGCAGTTTGAACTTTTCGGCAAAGGCCTGGATACCGGCGACGGAGGCTTCGCTCCAGCGCGTGCCGCCGAGGACGACCATCGGGCGCTTTGCCGTCATCAGCATTTCGCCGAGTGCGGCGATCTGGGACGGGCCGGGATGGGCCTCGACGGGGGTATAGGGCTTGGCTTCCGGAGCTTCGACGTCGTCGAGCAGCATGTCTTCGGGCAGCGTCAGCACGACCGGACCCGGTCGGCCGGAGGTGGCGACGGCGAAGGCGCGGGTGACGAAGTCCGGGATGCGGCGAGCATCGTCGATTTCGCCGACCCATTTGGCAAATTCGGTGAAGGCGCGGCGGTATTCGACCTCCTGGAAGGCCTCGCGCTCCTTCATGTCGCGGCCGATCTGGCCGATGAAGAGGATCATCGGGATCGAATCCTGCTTTGCGACATGCAGGCCGGCCGACGCATTTGTGGCGCCCGGACCACGGGTCACCATGCAGATGCCGGGTTTGCCGGTGAGGCGGCCCCAGGTGTCTGCCATCATCGCGGCGCCGCCTTCCTGGCGGCAGACCAGCGTCTCGATGCCGCGGTCCTTCAGCGCGTCGAGCACGGCCAGGTAGCTTTCGCCGGGAACGCAGGACACGCGCTCGACGCCGTTGGCCTTCAGCGCCTCGACGATCAGTTCACCGCCGGTTCTCTTCATTGCGTCTTCCTTTCCAGCTCGGCCAGTTCGGCCAGAATTTCGTCTCCGTGCTCGCCATTGCGCGGGCTCGGGCGCTCATAGCGCAGGGGTGTCTCTGACAGCACGATCGGCGTGCGCACGGAAGGGATCACGGTGCCCTTGTCGTCCGTCAGGTCGATCTTCAGGCCACGCGCCTGAACCTGCGGGTCGGCGAACATTTCCTCGATCGAGTTGATCGGCCCCGCCGGCACGGCATTGGCCTCGCAGGCCGATAGCAGGTCGTGCTTCGACCATTTCACAGTTTCTGCCGTGACGATGGCCCTGACCTCGACCTTGTTGGCGACGCGGGCCTTGTTGGTGGCGAAGCGTTCGTCCTCAGCAACAGCGGGGATGCAGAGGATGGTGCAGAGGCGCCTGAACTGCCCGTCATTGCCGACGGCGAGGATCAGGTGGCCGTCGGCGGTTGGCACGACTTCATAGGGGCTGATGTTTGGATGGGCATTGCCAAGCCGGGTCGGCGGCTTACCGGAGATCAGATAGTTCATGTTCTGGTTGGCAAGCACTGCCGACATGACGTCGAGCAGGGCCATGTCAACGAACTGGCCCTGGCCTGTTTTCATGACATGGATGAGGGCGGCCTGGATGGCGGTGACGGCATAGATGCCGGTGAAGATGTCGGCGATGGCAACACCGGCCTTCATCGGCTCGCTGTCCTTCTCCCCTGTTATCGACATGAAGCCGGACAT
>JARXAQ010000165.1 GCA_029865825.1 Rhizobium sp. | reverse complement strand
AAGATGCGCTGATCGGAACCGCCGACCAAATCGAGAAGCGGCATTGGCTGGTGCGGGCGCTCACCCCCTATTGGCGCACATACGTGCGCGTGGTGATCGCCGCCCTGTTCATCAACCTGATCGCGCTCGCCTCACCACTGTTCACGATGAACGTCTATGACCGGGTTTTGCCCAACAAGGCTATCCCGACACTCTGGGTGCTCGCTGTCGGCATTCTGCTCGCTTATCTCTTCGACTATCTGTTGAAGACGGCGCGGGCCGCTTTGATCGACCATGCCGGGCGCAGCGCCGATCTGCGCCTCTCGCAGATGATCTTCGACAAGGTCCTCAACACGACGCTGGCCTCGCGACCGCTCTCGACCGGCGAATATGCCAACCGCGTCATGCAATATGAATTCGTTCGCGAGTTCTTCACCTCGAATACGATTGGCCTGGTGATCGACACGGCCTTCGTCTTCATCTTCCTGATCGTCATCTACCTGATTTCAGGCTGGCTTGCGATCATTCCGGCGGTCGCTCTCATCCTGTCCGTCGCGATCGGGCTGCGGGCCCAGGCTCAAATCGGTCACCGCATGGCGGCAGCCGCCAACGAGGCCTCGAAGCGCCAGTCGCTGCTGGTCGAGACCATCTCGACCATCGAGACCCTGAAGAGCCTGCGGGCGGAATCGACGATGTTGCGCCGCTGGCAAGAGCTGATGAAGCACTCCAGCCGCACGAGCGAAGAAATCAAGCATGTGTCGACCAATGCGATCAACCTCACGGCATTGGTCCAGCAGGTGGTCGGTGTGTTGATCGTGATTGCCGGCACCTACGAATTCTCCGAGGGTCGTCTCGCGATGGGCGCCATCGTCGCGACTGTGATGTTGGCGAGCCGGGCCGGGGCGCCGCTCGGACAGATCGCCATGACGCTCGCCCGTTTTCGCCAGGCCACCTTGTCGCTGCGGATCCTCGATCAGGTGATGGACCAGCCCGAGGACCGGCCGTCCTCCGTCGGCTTCGTCAATCGCGAGATCAAGGAAGGCGGCTTTTCGTTCCAGAACGTCTCCTTCAACTATCCTGGATCCGATCATCCGGTCATCAACGAGTTCAACTTGACCGTCCAGCCGGGCGAGCGCGTCGGTATCATCGGCCGGATCGGTTCGGGGAAGACAACGCTTGGGCGGTTGCTCGACGGTCTTTTTGTGCCCAGTGAAGGGCGCATCCTGATCGACGGTGTCGATATCCGCCAGTACCACATGTCGGAGGTCCGTTCGGCGGTCGCCGTGGCCGGCCAGTCGTCGGATCTTTTTTCCGGAACGGTCAAGGAAAACCTGCTGATCGGCCGTGCCGATGCCACGGACGAAGAGCTGCTGGAAGTGGCGCGCATGACAGGCGTCGAAGACTTCGTCTCCCGTCATCCCCGTGGCTTCGACATGCCTGTCGGCGAACGCGGTACCAATCTCTCCAGCGGCCAGAAGCAGGCAATGACCATCGCCCGCCTGCTTTTGACCAAGCCGAAGATCGTCTTTCTCGACGAACCATCGGGTGCGATGGACCTTGCCAGCGAACGCCATCTGATCAACCGTCTGTCGAGCGCTTTTGATCGCAAGACCACGTTGCTGATTGCGACCCACCGTTTCACCATGCTCGATCTGGTCGATCGCCTGATCGTTCTCGACAAGGGCCGCGTTGTGGCCGACGGTCCGAAGAAGACGGTGATCGAAGCGATGCAGAAGAAGGCGGCAGTCAAGCCATGAGCCGCGCCGTTGTCGATGCCCCTCCGTTCTTCGCTCGCACCATCGTCTCGCTGGTGGCGCTTCTGATCATCGTCTTCCTGGCCTGGGCCGCATTCACCGAGATCGATGAACTCGCCCGCGGCGAGGGCAAGGTTATCCCGGTGTCGAAGACACAGATCGTCCAATCTTCGGAAGCCGGGATTGTCCAGACCATCGCGGTCCAGCTCGGACAGGTGGTGCGCAAGGGCGAACTGATCGTCCAGTTGAACAACACCACGACCGAATCCTCACTCGGCGAAGCCACGGCCAAGGCGCGTGCGCTCGGCGCCAAGGTTGCCCGTCTCGCGCTTGAGGAAGTCGGCAAATACGACGTCGATTTCGCCTGCCCGGACGACGTAAAGGCTGTGGCGAGCAAAGTTTGTGACAACGAAGAAAGCCTGTTCGCCGCCAACAAGGCGAGTTACCTGAACAAGCTCGGAGTGCTGCGGGAGCGCGTTCGCCAGCGCGAGAACGAATTGAGCGAGGCGCAGGCCAACATCGTGCGTCTGCAGCAGAATATCGAGGCCGCGACCCGCCAGTTCGACCTGATGAGCCCCTTGGCGAAGAAGGGCCTCGTTGCGCAGACCCAGCTGATCACCGTCGAACGCGAACTGACCGATCAGCACGGGCAGGTCGATGTCTATACCGAAAGCCTCGAGCGCCTCCGGGGCGCAGTGGATGAAGCCAAGCTGCAAGTGGAGGAACTGGCCCTGCAATTGCGTCAGCAGGCCTTGACCGAGAAGGCCCAGACACTGGCGGAATTGTCGGTCATCGACGAGACCATTCGTGGTGCTTCCGACCGTGTTGACCGCACCGATATCCGCTCGCCGGTGGACGGCATCGTCAACACGCTGGAGGTCAATACCATCGGCGCCTATGTCGATCCGGGTACCGTAATCGCCGGCATCGTGCCGACGGCAGACATCCTGCTGATCGAGGCGAAGATCTCGCCTCGCGATGTCGCCTTCATCCGGCGCGGCCAGAAGGCCATCGTCAAGGTCACGGCCTATGATTTCTCCATCTTCGGCGGACTCGAGGGCGAAGTCACCAACATCTCTGCCGACAGCATCGTCGAAAAAGAAAAGGGCGAGACCTTCTACCTCGTCCAGGTCAGGACCGATCAGTCGGAGCTGAAGAGGGACGGAAAATCCTATCCGATCATCCCCGGCATGGTGGCGTCGGTCGAGATCATGACCGGACGCAAAACCATCCTCAGCTATCTGATGAAGCCGATCAACAAGGCGCAGTCCGTCGCCCTGACCGAGCGGTGATGCATGTCACCCTCCGACCGGACATTGCTTCAGGCGGAAAGGGTGGAGTTTCCCGGCCAAACGCTTTTCCAGATCGACGACGGTGATGCGGAGCCGAAATTCCGTGCCGTCATCGGCCGGGGAGGTTCGCGACGCGGTATCCGGCTGGAATCTGTCTATTGGGAGGGACTGTCCTGGCTTCTCACGGGCTCTCGCCAGTCGATGGGAGACGTCGTTGAACAGGCTGCCCTGCAGGCCGGCGACAGTGGAAATCTTGCCTCCATGCTGCGGGTCCTCGCCTTTCGCTGGATGTGGCGTCGCCTGGCTGCGGCCGAGGCCTCGTATTCCATCGACAGCCTTAGTGTCCTGCTCCAGGCCTCGCCGTCTCCCGCGATCGTTCTGACACGGGAAAAGAAGATCCAGCTGTTCAACGAACCCTTCGTGACGATGCTCAAGCAACGGCTGTCACTCGGCAATGTGGCGCAACTGTCCTCCGGCTTCCGGTTTGTGCTGGACACGCATGTGGAAGAAGCGATCGACAGTCTGGCCGCCACCCGCAAGATGCTGACGACGGGGTTCACGGCCAGTTGTGCCGGAAAGCAGCTCACCGGGCAGATCAATCTCGCGCTGGCCCCGGTTCACTCCAAGCAGATGCTGATCGGCTATGTCGTTCGACAGTGACGAAGCCGAATATGATCACCGCCGATCCCAGAGGGTTCAGAGCTCGGCGCCTTCACCGGGCGCAATGCCGTCGAAGCTCTTCATCGCCAATGCCTTGCCCTTGATCTTGCTGCCATGCAGGAAGCCGCGCCCATTGGAGATCGAAAATAGTGGCATGTAGTCGGGCAATTGCGCATCCGTCAGCACCTGCGGGCGCATGTTGTCCAGGATATAGTGGCGACCCTGCACCTCGACCGACAGGACGGCGTGATAGAAATGGCGCTTGGTGTCGTAGAGGATGACGACGGTCATATCGCTGAGCGCGATACCCTGGCTCTCCAGCACCGCCATCTTGAGAAGCGCATAATCTTCACAGTCGCCCGTTCCAAGCTTCAGAGTTTCCGACGGTGATGCCCAGCGGTCGAGTTTGCCGTGGACATCAATGTCCTTGGCATATTTGATGCGCTGGTTGATGTCCCGGTTGACCAGATTGAGCTTGTCCCGGATCGAGGACATGCCGGTTCCGGCTGCCGTCTTCTGGACCATTGCCTTCACCTGCAGGCAGTTCTGATCATCGCAGCGCAGAGCCGTGCCCTTGGCTATTTCCGCAAAGGTCGGGGCCGCTTTCTTGAGCGCACCCAGCTTTTTGAAGGGGATCGCGACAGAGCCGAAGACGTCCTCGGATCCCTGTTTCGGTTTAGGCAGCGCGTTGGGGCTGCGGGGCACCGAGACTGCACTGGTCGTCAGACTCTGGTCGACGAGACCCGATACCGCAGCGGCTGACCAGCCAGTGTAGGCAAGCGCTGCCGAAGCGGCCTGCCATCCGGCTGACATACCCTGTGCCAGCAATCCGCCCATCGGGACAGGCATGGGGGCAAGACCATACAAGAGTGTCGCAGTGTTGCTCGGGAAGGCCGGAACCTCCGTCGTCAGCGGCGCGGCATTGCCATTGACGGACAGCATCGTTGCCAGAACGAGGGTTGAGACGGCGAGAGTCTTCTTCTTGTTTTTGAACATCGCGTTTCTCCGTGTTGTTTGGAGAATACGATGGTCATCTCAATTATTCGTTCCGATACTTGGCTGATGTACTATGAAGTTCGGAAGATATATTATATTAAAATACTTGTGTTTTATGCAGGACTTCGTTAACCGCCTCCGTCAACTTCTTGAATAGACACGGCCGCCTGACGGGAAGCCGGGGGTAACCTTGTCAGCGCCAAACCAGATACGCCCAGATATGGGACAGTTCCGCTCTTGCTTCTCGGCCTCTCTGTGCTTACGGTTTGCCAGGGTTTGGGAGCACAAGTCATCAAGAGCATGATAGAATTGGTAAAACCGGGGCGGATATGGGCTCGTGCTGGGGCGACAGCGCTCGTGACCCTTTTCCTGGCAGCCTGTCAGACCGACGATCTCGTCCCGAAGGATGCGGCCAAGGACGGTTCGGCGGCAGGCGCGGTACAAGCTTCAACCGGTCTTTACAACCAGACGCTTGGTGCCGGTGCGGTGCGCATCGGTTACATCGGCGTCAGACGCCTGGATCAGCCAAGCCGTCAGGCCGACAGCGAAACACGTGATGGGGCGGCGCTTGCCGTCAATTCGCTCGGCAGCGACGTGATCAAGCTCAACATGGTCGAGACGACGGAAAAGCCGGAGCAGATTGAAGCTGCTGCGAAAACGCTCGCTCTCAATGGTGCATCGCTGATCATCACCACGGCCCGTGGCCCGGAACTCGAGATTATTCAAAAGGGCCTCGCGGGCCGGCCGGTGCCTCTGGTCGCCTTCCAGACCAATGAGGCGACATTGCCGCCTTCCGTTTATGCCTTCATGTCGAATCCGGTCGACAGCCTGATCGAAGCCGCATCCTTCGCCATGGCAGAAGGCGGACGCCACGCGGTCATCCTCGCCTCGTCTCCGGCCGAGAAACTCCAGGCGGAGCGTGTCGCGGCACAGATCAAAGCCTTCGGAGGCAAGGTCGAGCCGGTCATCGAGGTCGTCGGTGGTGTCGTGCCGGCAAAATTGCTCGCGTCCTGGGGCAAGGCCGACATGGTCGTTCTGATGCCGGGTGTGAAGTCGCCCGGTGACGTTCTGAAGAAGACCGATGCGGCCAAGCCTCCAACGCCCGGTCGGCGCCTCGTGGCAAGCTCGGTGCTGACGCCAGCGGACCTTGCCGAACCCAAGCTGACGGGTACGATTGTCTGTCGCTACGACCAGAACATTCAGGCCAGGATCGGCAAGCGTTACATGGACAGTTACGGCATGCCGGCGTCTGCCAATGCCGGTTATGGGTTCGATGCGACGGCCATGGCGATCGGTCTGGTAAGCCGGTGGGGCGACTCGGCCTTCACGCCGGAACGCATGATGGCGTCGGAAGGCTTTTCCGGCGCCCTGGGTGTCTTCCGCCTCGAAGAAGGCGGCAAGGTCCGCCGCAACTGCGATATCTTCAAGGTCTCGAAAGGCTCCTACGTCTTCTTCCAGCGCGCGCCGGCAACACTGTGATCACCACAGTGTGACCGCAGACGATACTTTGTCATGTTCCGTTTACATTGCCGGAATTCCGCCTCATCCTATGTGGGGTTGAGGCACGGCATTCAGCGGACGACAAGTTCGGGTGCGGCGAGGAGGGCAGCGGATGGAGATTGCGGAGGTAAGGGGTGATGTTGCGCGGCATAGTCCGGCCCTCAGGCTCCTGCATTGGCTTGTCGCGGCACTCGTGTTCGTCACCTGGCCACTCGGATTGATGATCGGTTTCGTCAAGGACGATGTGAAGCTCGATTTTTATCTGGTGCATGAAAGCTTCGGCTTTCTGATCTTGTGGGTCATGCTGGTTCGCCTCGGTGTGCGGCTGACGGCCGACAGTCCAGCGATCCAAGGTCCGGCGATCGAACGGGCTGCCGCGAGCAGCGTTCATGGCCTGCTCTATCTATTTCTGGTGCTGATGCCGGTGACCGGATTTCTCGCCACCAATGCGCACGGCTTTCCGCTCAAATGGTTTGGTCTCTTCACTGTCTGGAGCCCGCTCGGTAAGGCACCGGACCTCGCCTGGGCTCTCTCGGCCATCCACGAATGGAGTGCTTGGATCCTTTTGGCGCTGTTTGCGTTGCATATTGGCGCGGCACTCTTTCACCATCTCGTGCGGCGCGACGGCACGCTTTACCGAATTCTCTGACAGCCAGGACGACCCGAGATGCGCAAGATCGACATGAACGACCAGCTCTGGGCACGGCTTCTGGCCCTGCGGGGCGGTGGACGTGGCGTGACGGCCGGCGACGACGGTGATCCCACGCTTGCCTTGTACGGGCCCATCGCCACGGCGCGGGAGCGTTTCGTGCTGGCCCAGGTCGGCCAGTCGCTGGATGGGCGTGTCGCGACCCCGGCCGGGGACGCGCGCGATATTTCCGGACCGGACGGGATTGCTCATCTCCATCGTTGCCGGGCTTTGGTGGAGGCGGTCATTGTCGGGGTCGGAACCGTTCTTGCGGACAATCCCCGCTTGTCGGTCCGTGCCGTTAAGGGACCCAATCCGGTCAGGGTGGTGGTCGACTGCCGGGCTCAACTGACCGGAGACGAGGGCCTGTTTCGCGATGGTGGTGCACCGGTCCTGTTGATCCAGGGGCATGATGCGCCGCGCCGCGCCTATCGTGGCGAAGTGCTGCGGGTGCGCAGAACGGAGCAAGGTCTCGACCCTCGGGAAATGCTCGAAGCGCTGGGAGATCGCGGACTGCACCGCATCCTGGTCGAGGGCGGCGCTAGAACCATCGCACGTTTCATTGATGCCGGTCTCGTCGACAGGCTGCATGTGGCGATCGCACCGCTGATCATCGGATCCGGCCCGGCCGGCATTAGCCTGCCGCCGATCGTCGACCTGACCAGCGCGCACCGCCCGACGGCCAAGGTCTACAGCCTGGGCAGCGACATCCTGTTCGACTGCGAGTTGAGGTCGCCTGCCGGTTCAGCGGCGTCTGATTGCCAGAAGATCCGTGTGGCCGACCACGCATGAGCTGTCCTGTCTGGTAATGGCGGCCAGGCGGAAAGCCATCCAGTCTTCAAGGTCTGACTGTGAAACCAGTCCGATTTCGGTAACGGGATTTTCCATGCCGCGCAGCAATTCCACTTGCAGATCATGTTTCTCCGCTCCCAGCACCCATGGGCTGGCCGCCACCTTCACGCGGTAGCCACTCGATTCCAGCGACAGCCGCAGGTGATCGCTCGCATCCGGTCCGAGCGCCGGTCCAAAACCCTTGTCTAGACGCTGATGGCGATTGAAGCTCGCGACAACCTGCCCGTCGAGCGGGTGGGCGTGGCTCCACTCCATTACACCGTCATAGTTCAACGCGGCATAGAGGCCCGTCCGCTGCTCGGCCAGACGGTCGACCACACGGTTGCAGAAGGTTGCGGAACAGAGGTCGAAGAGCGCCGAGGCCGTGACGAAGGTGACGCCTTCGAGTGGCAGGCTCTGCAAATCGTTCAGGTCGTGCCGATGCAGCGTCACTCCTTCCACCGAGCCGATTCGCCGAGCCGCTTCTTCGAGAAGCAGGGGATCGTAGTCTAGCAATTGCCAGCGCGTCGCAGGCGGCACAAGCGCTGAGAGGGTGCGATAGGTGGAACCCGTCCCGCAGCCGATGTCGAGTAGCGAAGGTGTTTCGGTCTTTTCCACCAGATGGCGACAGAGCCCGTCGAGCAGCGGCTGCGCGCGTGCGTGCCGGTCGGCGGGTTCGCGCAATGCCAGCCAGTCCTTGTCGAAGCCGCTCATGAAAACTCCTGCAATCGCTGTGAAAAGATGCGCGCCGTCTCATCCCAGGATGGAAGCAGCGCGCCGGCGCGTGCCGAACCTTCGGCTTTCGCTCTCATCGTTTCCGGCTCGGTCAGAAGCCGGCGCAAGGACCTGGCGAAGGCATCGACATCGTCAACCGCGATCAGAAACCCCGCATCTTCGGGCACGACATCTGGAACCGCCCCTGCTGCGCAGGCAAGGATCGGGAGCCCATGCGACAGGGCTTCGGCGAACACCATACCATACCCTTCGTAACGGCTGGCCAGTGCGAAGATGTCGGCCTTCATCATCATCGCGCGGCCGTCCTCCACCTCGCCTGGGAGATCGATCCGCCCGGTTAGTCCGAGCGAAGCGACGAGCGTGTCGATTTCACGGGCCGTCGCCGGATCGAGCGTCCGGTTGCCGACGATCATCGCTGACCACGGAAGATCCTCCACCTGTTTCAGCGCGCTTATCAACACGTCGTGGCCCTTGCGACGGGTCAATGTTGCCAGCGAGAGGATCATGGGTGGATCACCCAGCCTCGGAGAAAGCCCGCAGTCAATGGTCCCGGGCAATGCGACAGTCAACGCTTCCGCATCCACCTGGTAATGGCTGACAAGCTCCCGACCGGTCATTGGCGAGGTGACGAAGACCTGCGACGCGCATGCGAGCGCCCTCCGCTCGGCCGCCATGAAACCGGCCTGTCTCTCCTGGCTCAGACCGGTCTCTAGCGCCAGCGGATGGTGGACGAGGGCTGCGATGCGAAGCCTGTGTGCCTCCCGTTCTGCCCAAGCGTCGAGCACACCGAAGGCCAGGCCATCGACCAGCAGGAGCGCGCCGTCGGGAAGTGCGGACAAGCGAGCCTCGGCCTCCTGCAGCACCGATGCGGACGGTAAGGGAAAACCGTCGCCGAGCGAAAGTAGGTCCACGCGCCAGCCGAGCGCCTCGAGACCGGCGATCAGCCGGCGGTCATAGGCATAGCCGCCGGTGTTGAGGGACAGCGCGCCGGGATAGGCGAAAGTGAGGCTCAGGCTCAAAGATCGGCCTCGTACCAGCCACGGGCGGCATGGGATTCGTGCAGCGTCACCTTGAGACGACAGATCCGACCGCTTCCGGGGCCGAGCCGCATGGCCGCGACTGCCGATGCGAGCTCATCGAAGATATGTTTCGCGATGACCTCGGTGGTGCTGATCCGGCCCTTGAACACGGCGACCTC
>JARXAQ010000144.1 GCA_029865825.1 Rhizobium sp. | reverse complement strand
CATGATCTTGTCTTCTTCGGCGTGTCGGCCGGGCGGTCCACCCGCAACCCCTTTGCCTTCCTGATGGCGATCATGGTGATCTACCTGATCCTTACCGCGGTTTCCGACCTTGTCCTGCGAGCGCTGGAGCGGCGTTACACCAAGGGAAGGATGTTGCGCACATGACCCCAGCACCCGACCCGATTGCCGACATCCTGGCGGCCATCAAGACCTTTTCGGAAACCTCGGCGCCCATCGACTTTGTCCTGATCCTGTCGCACTGGGACATCTTCCTGCAAGGCATGCTGAACACTGTGGCCCTTGTCCTGATCGGACTTGGCTTTGGTGCCGTGATCGCACTGCCCATGGCAATTGCCCGCTGGCAGGGGACTCCTGTCGTCTCCTCCCTGGTCGGAGCCTTCGTCTATGTGTTCCGGGGTACGCCGATGCTGGTGCAGGCGTACCTGATCTATTACGGCCTCGCCCAGTTCGAGGCGGTGCGCGACAGCATCTTCTGGACCGTACTGCGCGAGCCATGGTGGTGCGTGGCCATCGCCTTCGCCATCAACTCGGCAGCCTATCAGGTGGAAATCTACCGCGGCGGCCTTGATGCCGTGCCGCGCGGAGAGATCGAAGCTACAATCGCCATCGGCATGACCCGGACCATGGCGCTGCGCCACCTCATCCTGCCCTCTGCGCTGCGGCGCTGCCTCCCGATGATCGCCAATGAATCGCTCTTCCTGCTGCACGGGTCGGCCATCGCCTCGATGCTGACGGTGATCGACATCCTTGGCGCGGGTCGCAAGCTGAACGCACAGTACTACCTCGCCTATGAGGGCTTCCTGGCCGCCACGCTGATCTACATGGTGCTGGTCTGGGGGATCACCCGCATCCTGGCGCTGGTCGAACGTCGCACCATGCGGCATCTGCAACCACTTGGCACCTGATCTGTGGGACCCTGACTTTATGCGTAGCATCCGGTTTTCTGTCGAGGGCGAGCCTGTTGCGGGCCACCTACATCTTCCCCGAAATGTCTCGAGCGGACTGCCGGGCGTTGTCGTTGCGGGGCCTATGACTTCGGTCAAGGAGCAGGTGACCGGGGTTTACGCAGCGGCGCTAGCCGCGCGCGGCGTCGCGGCACTTGCCATCGATCATCGCCATTTTGGCGAAAGCGGCGGTATGCCTCGGCAGTATGAACGCTGGGATCGCAAAGTGGACGATCTGGTGGTCGCACTGGATTGGCTGGCGGCGCAGCCGGAAGTATCCAGCGATCGCATAGGACTAGCCGCCGTCTGCCTCGGGTCTGGATATGCGGCCCACGCAGCCGCCCGTTCACCGCTGGCGCGAGCCTTGGGCTTGGTCGCCGGGTATTTTCGCGACCCGGAAGAGATGCGCAGGCAAGACCCAGAGAGCTTTGATGCCCGTGTGGCGCAGGGCAGCGCGGCGCGCGACCTCTTTCTTGCGACCGGCGAGGTTCAGACGATCCCTGCGGCTAGCCTGACCGGCGATGCGGCCATGACCAGCGCAGACACGGTGGATTACTACACCCGCCGCGCCGCCGTGGCGAACTACACCAACGCCTTCGCAGTGATGTCACGTGAGTACTTCCTGCCGTTCGACGTGCAGGCAGCAGCGCCGCAGCTTACTCTTCCGGTCCGGATGGTTCATTCGGAAAACGCCTTGTCACCGGCCTGGGCCCGCCGGTTCCACGACCGACTTCGCGGACCGAAAGAGCTGATCTTCACCCAGTCGCGCGGGCAAACGGATTTCTACGACGACCAGGATCTGGTTGCCGCTGCAGCGGATCTTCTTGCCGACCACTTTCACATCACATTGCAAGAGAGGCGACCATGACCGAACAGAGCTTTGTGGGCCAGAAGATCGTCATAACGGGGGGGGCCGGCGGCGTCGGCCTGGCGCTGGGGCGCGACCTTCTGGAGCGGGGCGCCGAGAAGGTCGTGTTGACCGGGCGGGACAAAGACAAACTTGTCCGTGCCGCCGAAAGCCTCGGGCCGCGTGCCGAGACTGCCGCTTTCGACGTGACGAACGAAGATCAGGTCGCCGAGTTCTTCTCGGATCACACCGATATCGACCATCTGGTGACGGCAGCAGCCGGAACGGAGCGCGGGCTGGTCACTGAACTGGAAGTCGCCAAAGCGCGGGCGCTCTTCGAGTCGAAGTACTGGGGGCAATACTTGTGCTGCAAGTACGGCGCGCCCAAACTGACGCCACGCGGCTCGATCGTCCTGTTCTCGGGTTGGATCAGCCGCAAACCGTTGGCAGGGGTCTCAACCCTGGCGGCCGTCGATGCCGCCATAGAGGCGTTGGGGCGCACGCTTGCGCTCGAGATCGCGCCACGCCGCGTCAACACGGTCGTGCCCGGCATGATCGACACACCGCTCTGGGCGGCCCGGCTTTCCGCCGAAGAGCAACGCGTGCATTTCGCAAAGGTCGGCGCCAGTCTGCCTGTCGGGCGCGCAGGGTTGGCCGAAGACGTAGCCCATGCCTGCCGCTTCCTGATGGAGAACGGCTTCACGACAGGTGCGACGCTGGACGTAGACGGCGGCCAGCGATGAGCGCAGGGGCCGGAACGGAGATCGAGTAATGAACGATATCACAACGAGACTCGCTGTAGCTGGCCTCGAAAAATCCTTCGGCGCAGTCCGGGTGTTGGACGGAATCTCGCTGACGGCGCGGCAGGGTGACGTGGTATCGATATTGGGAGCATCGGGGTCAGGCAAATCGACCTTCCTGCGCTGTCTCAACTTTCTCGAAACCGCCGATGCCGGCACGATCACCATCAAGGGCGACACTGTCACGCTGGGGCAGGGCCCCATCGCTGATGAGCGCAAGCGTGCCTTGCGCCTGCATACGGGCTTTGTCTTTCAATGCTTCAATCTCTGGTCCCACCTTACGGTGATCGAGAACGTGATGCAGGGTCCGCTGCATGTGCTGCGCCTACCGGCTGCAGAGGTTCGCGATAGGGCAGAGGCGCTGTTGAACCGTGTGGGCGTGCTGGAACGCAAGGATTACTACCCCGCGCAATTGTCGGGCGGCCAACAGCAACGGGTCGCCATTGCCCGCGCCTTGGCAATGGATCCCGATGTTCTTCTCTTCGATGAGCCGACCAGCGCGCTAGATCCAGAATTGGTCGGCGAGGTGCTGAAGGTCATGCGCAGCCTTGCCGAAGAAGGCCGCACGATGCTGGTTGTGACCCATGAGATGGGGTTTGCACGGGATGTTTCGTCAAAGGTCGTCTTCATGCATCGCGGCAAGGTTGACATGGCCTTGCCACCTGCTGAAGCCTTTGGGGCAGGAAGAACCGAGCAGTTCCAGCAGTTCCTTGCGAACACCCGACATTGACGCGCTGCAGAAGAAGCCTTTGAGGCCGAAAAGTTTCCTACCTTGCCGGGCAGCTCCGTTCAGCAAAGGATTGATCGAGGCATTGGGTTTTGGCGCCAGATGCCCGCCTGAAGCGTCTACCGCTTTGGCGTTAAACATCGCGGGAAACGCGAACGTCCGTTTTTGGAAGAACGAACGAGGGCTATCCTGTCTCCTGACCGGCAGGAATGGGCCGTTTTTGCACAAGACAGAATGGTCGTCTCAACGGGCGGAAGACGGACCTTCGCTGCAGTTGAATTGCCTCTGCCCGCTAGCAGGAAAGCGGTCAGACACAGCTCCGCCTTTCTTGCCCCGATTAAACAATGTACAATTCTTACTCAGTCAGAGCCTCTGAGGTTCGGCGGAAACTCGCCTCGGTAGAATGACTACACTGCTGAAACGTCCCACCTTCCAGGATCCAAGTACTCGTGAACCATCTTTGACCGAACACATCGTTCCTGTCGGAATGCAGCTCTTTGCAACGCCGCGCCGTAGATTGCGGCGGCGACCTCGCTCGCTCGCCAGCGTTCGAACGCCTCCAGTTGCGTCTCGTTGGTCGAAAAGGGATCTGACAGATCAAACGGCAGGCAAACAAATATCCTCAAAAGCTTAGGGTGTTTGCCAAGGGCGCTCTTGACCGACGTATGCAGGCTGCGCTCTAGATTGCCGTCAAATGACCAAGAATACTTGGCCTGCCAGCCGTATTCTTCGCCGTCCGCGAAGCGAGTGAAGCACTCAAGGCCGCCGTCTTTTCCTGGACCTTTTCGATGAAATCTCGCGCCTGCCGGCCGAGGCTCCAACCCCGCAAGTTGGCACACAAGTTCTTCAAAGCCGGTCGAGGCTTTTCCGCCAATGGTTCTGATGGTTTTGAAATCGATGTGCATGTCGTTCCGGGAAATCCGTTTCTGAGTAGCTCGAGTGCGGTAGTTCTAGGCTCTGCTTTATCGTGTCGTCGGGGCTGTGGCCAGCACTCCAGATCCAAACCGATTTGCACTTCGACCACATATCCCGTGAGTTTAGACCCGATCTGTTTGCGAGGCAGATCAGCGCATTAGGACGAACGAGCCCCTCGTTGAATGTCAGCTTTGAATTGGCTGAGGAGTGCAATCCAATGTTTTTCTGAAAGTCAGCTTTGGGCCGACCGTGACTACCGACCTTCACGACGAGGGAGCAGCCACATCCCCCAATCATGCATCGTGCGCCGTGATTTCTAGCTATTGTACCAGCGCTCGGCGGATCATTTCCGCCGGGTAGGCAATTCCCGGCGACTACTGGGACAGACAAGCATTAGGGGAGTCCTGCCGGACGGCAACGATCTTGTTCGATTCGGCTATGGCACGAACTCCCAGTACGGTGCAGCGCCACCGAGCGCCCTGCGCAGACCGAAGCGTTTGTCCGGTGCGGTATCGGACTGGATGAGCCGATGCATGTCAGCGAGCACGGCACGCATCTCTGCGGCGTAGCTGTGGCCAATCAATCCAAGGTTCACCCGGCTGGCGTCGATGGTGTCGATCCCAGGAACGACGGCAACCGGCGGAGCGAGACCGGTTCGGTGGAAACGATGAAGATCGCGCGAAAGGCCGATCGCATTGTCATTCGTTGTCACGTAGAGTGTGGACCGTGTGGAAATCTGACTGTAGGCCGCTGCGAGATTCGTGAAGAGCTGCGCATCAACGTCGGGCGCAGCCAGCATGATCTGACCAAAACGAACCGGCGCAGCCGAGGCTGAAATCCTGGCTATCGCGTCCATCGCGCGCAGCAGGCCCCGATTTCCCATGGAATGGGCGATGATGTGCACGGCGCTCACGCCCGAGCGTTGGGAGAAATCCACAAGGAAGTCGCGGATGACCTGCTCACTACCTTCGATTGCGGCTTCGTCGCCTGCATAGCCGGCGGGATAGCCGAGAGAGGGCCAGGAAAAGATGGCCGCGGGTCCCCTATGCGCTAGGTCTACCTTGAGCTGGGCCGTTCGCCGGACAGCATCTACGAATTTCGTGTTGTAGCCGTGCAGGAAGACCAGACCGTCTCGGTCGGATACGTTTAGGCTTGCCACATCTTTGGCGAGGTCTCTCCAGAAACGAGCCTCATCGAGGAGGGTGCGCTCCGTCAGTTTCACCCGATCGTCGCCTTTGAAGATCCTCCCAAAGAGGCCCCGGCCGAGCGAACCAGCTGTGCGGTCTTCGGGCACGAAGACT
>JARXAQ010000132.1 GCA_029865825.1 Rhizobium sp. | reverse complement strand
GCAGACCCTTCAGGGCTGGAAGGACTGCATCGACAATGCCCATCATTTCGGTGCGACCTGCGTCGCCGGCTTTACCGGCCGTATTCGCAACAAGCCGCTGACCGACAGCCTGCCGCGCTACCGCGAAATCTGGAGCGAACTCGCCAAACGGGCCGCCGACAAGGGCGTCAAGATCGCCTTCGAGAACTGCGCCATGGACGGCAATTGGCAGACGGGAGACTGGAACATTGCCCACAATCCGGATGCCTGGGAGCTGATCTTCAACGAGACACCGGACGAGCATATCGGGCTCGAATGGGAGCCCTGCCACCAGATGGTCTATCTGATCGATCCGATCCCGCAGATCCGCAAATGGGCGCACAAGTTTTTCCACGTGCATGGCAAGGACGCGACCATTCGCTGGGATGTGATCCGTGAACACGGCGTCTTCGGCAAGCATCCCTTCGTCCTGATGCGCACGCCGGGCTTCGGCGACACCAACTGGACGGATGTCATTTCCGAGCTTCGGCTCGCCGGCTGGTCCGGCTCGATCGACATCGAGGGCTGGCACGATCCGGTTTACCGCGATGCGCTGGAAATGACCGGCCAGGTCCACGGCCTGAACTATCTGAAGAATTGCCGGGGTGGAGACTTCGTCATCGACCCGCAATGAGACTGCCGGGCGGCTCGGAGGAAGCCGGTCGGATCAATGGTCAAACACACGAAGGAGGAGAGCATGTCTATTCGGAACAGCCTGATGGCGGGCGCACTGGCGCTTGCCTCCGTATCCGGGCTTGCCTTGGCAGCCCATGCCCAGGAAGAAGTCACCATTACCATCTGGAGTCTGGACAAGCCGGAGCAGCCGGCTTTCAACCTGGCCAAGGAATTCGACGAGAAGGAACCGGGCATCAAGGTCGAATATCGCCTGATCCAGTTCGACGACGTCGTCTCGGAAGCGATGCGCGCCTATTCGACCGGCCAGGCGCCTGATATCATCGCCATCGACAATCCCGACCACGCGCTGTTTGCCTCGCGTGGGGCCTTTGTCGACCTGACCGACCGGATCGCGAAGTCTGAGATCATCAAGCCCGCCAACTATTTCGCCGGCCCGCTCAATTCTGTGACCTGGGACGGCAAGCTCTTCGGCGTGCCGAAGGCGACGAACACGATCGCGCTCTACTACAATGCCGACATGTTCAAGGAAAAGGGTCTCGACCCCGACAAGCCGCCGCAGACCTGGGCGGAATTGCTCGACGCCGCGCGCAAGCTCACGGATCCCTCAAAGAACGTCTATGGCCTCGCCTTTTCGGCCAAGGGGAACGAGGAGGGGACGTTCCAGTTCCTGCCCTGGGCCCAGATGGGCGGCGGCAGCTACCAGAAGATCAATACCGATGGTGCCGTCAAGGCGCTCGAAACCTGGAAAACCATCATGGACGAGAAGCTGGCGTCGCCCGACAGCCTGACGCGCGGCCAGTGGGATTCGACCGGCACCTTCAATTCCGGAAATGCCGCTATGGCGATCTCTGGCCCTTGGGAGCTGAACCGGATGTCGGATGAAGCCAAGTTCGATTGGCGGGTTGCTCTGCTGCCCGTGCCTGAGGGGGGTGCCGAACGCTCGTCGGCCATGGGCGACTTCAACTGGGCGATCTTTGCCAACAGCAAACACCCGGACGAAGCCTTCAAGGCGCTCGAATATTTTGCTTCGCAAGATGACAAGATGTTCGAGAAATACGGCCAGCTTCCGGCCCGCTCCGACATCACGCTGCCGGCGACCGGCAACGAGAAGAAGGATGCGGCGCTGAAGGTCTTTCAGGAGCAGCTGCAATACGCCAAGGCCCGTGGTCCGCATCCGGAATGGCCGAAGATCTCCAAGGCGATCCAGGATGCTATCCAGGCAGCACTCACCGGGCAAATGAGCCCAAAGGATGCTCTGGACCAGGCGGCTGAAACCATCAGTGCCGTCACCGGCTAACCAATTGGTCGGTGGGCGGGATTGCGATAATCCCGACCTGCCGGCCCATTGAACCTCCCGGAGGGCCGTCCTCGTTCCCCAGTTGCGGGGGCGGCCCGACCGGAGACATGAGCGCCTGTGCGGAGACTTCCATGCGCAAGATCCTATCCAGCCTGATCGACGGGCGCGGCTTCGACATCGGCCTCGTCGCTTTTCCGCTCGGCTTCCTGCTTTTGATGTCCGGCCTGCCGCTCCTCTACAATGTGTTGATGAGCTTCCAGGAGGTAGACATGTTTTCCTTGGGGACCTTCTTTCGACCTTTCGTTGGCCTCAAGAACTACGTGGCACTGTTTTCCCAGCGCGAAACCTGGCCAATCTTCACCAATACCGCGGTCTTCGTCGTCGCTTCGATCGCCGGCCAGTTCCTACTCGGTTTTGCGCTTGCCCTGTTCTTCTGGACGAATTTTCCCGGCGCCTCATGGCTGCGCGGCCTGTTTCTCGTCTCCTGGGTCATGCCGGGTCTCGTTGTCGGTGCGATCTGGAACTGGATCCTGTCCGGCGATTTCGGCGTCTTCAATTATTTCCTGCGCGAGACGGGCATCATCTCTGCCAACATATTTTGGCGCTCCGATCCACATTACTCGCTCTGGGCCGTCATTATCGCCAACATCTGGCTCGGCACGTCGTTCAACATGATCCTGCTCTCGGTCGGCCTATCCGGCATCCCGAAGGATCTTTACGAGGCCGCCGAACTCGACGGTGCCAATGTCTGGCAGCGCTTCTGGACGATCACGCTTCCGATGATGCGCTCGACCATTGGCGCCATCGTCTCGCTCGGCCTGATCTTCACGCTGCAGCAGTTCGACCTCTTTGCCGCCATCACCTCAGGCGGGCCGAACAATTCCTCCAATGTTGCGCAGTATTGGGCGTGGGATCTTTCCTTCCGGCAATATGACTTCGCCCGTGGCGCGACGATCTCCGTCATCATGATCGTCTTCGTGATGCTGGCCTCGGTTGTCTATGTCCGCTCGACACGACAGGAGATCCGCGGATGAGCGAAACCGCCCGCAACCGTTTGATGCTCGCAATCGCCATCGTTCTGGCCGCGATCTATCTCTTTCCGCTCTACTGGATGTACATCACGACGGTGAAATCCGGCTCGGCGATGTTTGCCACCCCGCCGATCTTCTGGCCGAGTAATCGGCAATGGGGCGCCTTTGCCTATGTGTGGGAAAGCCGCAACCTCGCCCGCTACATGTGGAACTCGCTGGTGATCGCCTTCGGTGCCGTGACGCTGATCACGGTGCTCGGTACGGGCTGCGCCTATGTTCTCGCACGCTATCGCAACCGTTGGGTTGATGTCGGGCTCTTCCTCATCCTGATGCTGCAGGTCCTGCCGGGCTCGCTGATGATTACACCGATCTTCGTCGGTTTCTCACAGATCGGCATGCTCGAGCATCCTCGTGTCGCCGTGATCATCGCGATCGCCGCAAAAAGCATGCCCTTCTTCGTCGTGCTGGTGCGCGCGACCTTCATGAGCGTGCCGATGGAACTCGAGGAGGCGGCTTTGGTCGACGGAAATTCGCGCGTCGGGGCGTTCTTCCACATCGTCCTGCCGCTCGCGCGCAACGGCATCCTCGTTTCGGCCATCCTGATCTTCATGCAGGCCTTCGGCGAGTTCGTCTATTCGAAGTCGATCATCCAGGCCGTCGAATATCAGCCGGCCAGTGTCGGGCTGAATAGCTTCATGGGGCCGAATACCAATGAGTGGAACAACATCATGGCGTTTGCCACGATCTACGTGACCCCGATCCTTGCCGTCTTCGTCCTTTTGCAGCGCCGGATCGTTTCCGGTCTGACCTCCGGAGCCCTTAAATGACCCACCAGATCGAACTCTCGGGTGTCAACAAATACTACGGCGCCTATCACGCCCTGCGCGACATCGACCTGAAGATCAAAAAAGGATCCTTCGTGGCTCTGGTCGGCCCTTCTGGCTGCGGCAAGTCGACCCTGTTGCGCTCGTTGGCCGGTTTGGAAAGCATATCCGCTGGCGACCTGGTGATTGCCGGCGAGCGGATGAACAATGTACCGCCGCGCAAGCGTGACCTTGCCATGGTCTTTCAATCCTATGCGCTTTATCCCCACATGACGGTCGAGCAGAACCTCACCTATTCGCTGCGCATCCGTGGCGTGAAGAAAGCCGAAGCGAAGAAGGCTGCTGAAGAGGTCGCGGCGACGACGGGGCTCTCCAACCTCCTGCATCGTTATCCCCGCGAGCTGTCCGGCGGCCAGCGCCAGCGTGTCGCGATGAGCCGGGCGATCATCCGCAACCCAAAGGCATTTCTCTTCGACGAGCCCTTGTCCAATCTCGATGCAGCACTTCGCGTCCACATGCGCAAGGAGATCCGCTCCCTGCACGACCGGCTGGGAGCCACCTCGGTCTATGTGACCCATGACCAGATCGAGGCGATGACCATGGCCGATCACGTCGTCGTCATGCGCCAAGGCGTAATCGAACAGCAGGGTGCACCGCTCGATCTCTACGACCGGCCGGTCAACAAATTCGTCGCCGGCTTCATCGGCTCGCCGGCGATGAATTTCATTCCCGCGACTGTCGGCCCCGACTCCCGTTCGCTGGTCCTCGATCTGGGAACGCCGCAGGTGATCCCGCTCGACCGGTCGATGCCGGATGCCGAGCGGCTGATCGTCGGCCTTCGCCCCGAACATCTCCGGATCGTTTCGGACCACGAGGCCATGCTGCGCCTGCCGGTCGGGGTCGTCGAAAGCACGGGGTCGACGACCTATATCACCTCAGCGACGCAGCCCGAAAACAACATCGTCGTCGGCGAGCGTCAGCAACTGTCGCACGGCCAGATGATTAGCCTCGCCTTCGATCCTTGGCACTTGCATCTCTTCGACGAGGCAAGCGAGCAAAGGATCGAAGATGTTGGTCGGTAGTTCCCCGATCAATGTCCGGACAGCAAGAGCGTTGTTAGATGCGAAGCCATCTGGCTTGGTCAGCGGCGGGTTGCGATCTTCCCGCAGCGCACACTTCCGCGCCATCCGAGCCATGGGTGCATCGAAGACCCGCCTCCGGCAGGCATTGTGGCTAAGTGCCGTGCCAATTCGCCCCTCCAGCTGGAGCCTTCCACCCAAACGAAATTCTCTCGGTATTCCGCATACAAGGTCTCGCTCAGAAAGCAGATCTTGCTGAGTTTCTCCGGATGTTTGAGCTTGCGGCGCGGATGGGGCCGGGCGCTTTTTGACATGGCCGCCTCCAGCGCGCCGATCGGTGCGGGCCTTTGGGTGGCATGCCCCAGTGCTCGGCCGCGTTGTCGAAAAGCCGTCACTCTTTAGACGTTACAAGGCGGTAGCGGCACTCGCGGGGCGGGGACCGAGCTCATGGTGCCCGCATCTGGTGCCACCCGGCATTCACGCTTCCAGGTCCTCATCAAGGGCAAAGCTGCTTGTCAATCGTGTAGTTTTTCTAACGTGTTTCCCGAATAATCTAAATTGAGCTAATGCCTCTTGGCACGTAGAGATCGGACCACAGGCCGCTGTGGGAGGCGGCTGGGAGAAACGCAGCGACTTGCTGCGGGTCCGGAGGAGATTGCCGATCAGCCGATCCTGTTTGCCGGAAGGACGCTTGCGTCCGGTGCCCGGTGGGATTGTGCGTCGATTCTCGAACTGGCCGCTCTTCAACGGTTTCCCAGGCGAGGATGTTGAAAATGAACCTGTATTCACTGCTTTCACTGCGTGCTGCCGATGGACGTCCCGTGCGGGTCGGCCTGATCGGTGCTGGCAAGTTCGGGTCGATGGTGCTGGCCCAGGCGCAACGGATTGCCGGCCTGCATATGGTCGCGATTGCCGATCTCGATGTCGGCAAGGCCAAGGAATCACTGGCACGCGTCGGTTGGCAAAAGGAGCGCTACGCCGCATCCAGTTGCGGCGATGCGATCAAGACCGGCGGAACCTTCGTTACCGACGATGTGAAGGCGCTGTTCGAATGCGGCGAGATCGAATGCATCATTGAGGCGACGGGCCATCCAATCGCCGGTACGCGGCATGCACTTGGTGCCATCGAGCACAACAAACATGTGGTCATGGTCAATGTCGAGGCGGACGTCATGGTCGGCCCGATCCTCGCCGAAAAGGCCCGTGCCAAGGGCCTTATCTATTCGATGGCCTATGGAGACCAGCCGGCGCTGATCTGCGAACTGGTCGACTGGGCCCGCGCCAGCGGCTTTGAAGTCACGTCGGCCGGCAAGGGCATGAATTTCGAGCCGCGTTACCGGTATTCCACGCCCGATACGGTTTGGGGCCTGTTCGGTTGGACCGAGGAGCAAGTCGCCGCAGACAATCTCAACCCGAAGCTCTACAATTCCTTCACCGACGGAACCAAGGCGGCGATTGAAATGGCGGCCGTCACCAACGGCACGGGCCTCGATTGCCCGGATGATGGACTGGCCTTTCCCCCGGCCGGCCTGCACGATCTTGCCCGCGTCTTCCGTCCGGTCGCCGATGGCGGTCGCATGGCACGCTCCGGCCTTGTCGACATCGCCGCCAGCCAGGAGCCGGATGGCCGCGAGGTGTTCAACAACATTCGTTACGGCGTTTTCGTGACCTTCAAGGCACATAACGAATATGCCCGCGCTTGCTTCAAGCAATACGGGCTTCTGACCGACCCGTCGGGCTGGTACGCCTCCATGTGGCGCCCGTTCCACATCATCGGCCTCGAAACGTCCATCAGCGTGCTTTCGGCCGTGCTGCGCAACGAGCCGACCGGTTCGTCCAAGGAGTTCCGCGGCGATGCGGTCGCCACCGCCAAGAAGGACATGCAGCCGGGTGAGATGCTCGACGGCGAGGGCGGTTATGCCGTTTGGGCGAACGCAATTCCGGCGACACGCAGCCTCGATCTCAAGGCACTGCCGATCGGTCTCGCCCATAACGTCAAACTGAAGCGGGCGATCAAGAAGGACCAGATCGTGTCCTTCGACGACGTCGAACTTGTCGCCGATCTCGATGTCGTGTCGCTGCGCCAGGAGATGGAAGAGCGCTTCCGTCCCATCCGCACTGCTGCGGAATAATCGGTGACGATGATGAGCACACCAGCCTTTGTTGTGATTGCCGAGTTTCAGGTGAAGCCGGACGAGCTTTCGGCTTTCCTTTCGGCAGCCCGTGACGATGCGACGCATTCGCTCGCCGATGAGCCCGGATGCCGGCAGTTCGACATCATCTGCCCGCAAGGCAGCGACGACACGGTTGTCTTCTACGAGGTCTATGACAGCCGCGCCGCGTTCGATGCTCATCTCGAAACGCCCCATTTGGAGCGTTTCAGACAGGCCTTCCCGCCGCTGATCGTCGAGGAGCGGCCGGTTCGTTTCGCCGAACGGCAGCATCCTTGAACACGGAGGGCAGGTCTTGAGCGACACGCGGGAAACCATTGCTCTGGTCGGCACCGGCATCATGGGCGCGCCCATGGCCGGCCGGCTGGCCGCCGCTGGCTACGACGTTACGGTCTGGAACCGGACGGTGGAGAAGGCGGCGGCGCTGACGGAGGCGGGCGTCAAGATTGCAGGCACCGCCGTGGGTTCTGCCACTCTGGCCGATGTCGTGATCTGCATGTTGAGCTCAGGTCCCGTCTGCGAGGCGGTGCTCGCCGGCCCCGATGGCGTGATTGCCGGTATGCGGCCAGGGTCGGTGCTGGTCGTTATGAGCTCCATCCCCGTCGAGACGGCGGTGGCACTCGAAACAGAGGCTGCAGCGCGTGGCATCGACTGTCTCGATGCCCCGGTCTCCGGCGGCGAACGCGGTGCCAGGGAAGGCACACTCGCCATCATGGCCGGTGGCGATGGTGCAGTCGTTGAACGGCTGAGGGATGTTTTTGCGTGTCTGGGCCGCGTGACCCATGTCGGGCCGGTCGGCAGCGGCGCGCTCACCAAGCTGGCCAACCAGTTGATCGTCGCCTCGACGATCTGTGCCGTCGCCGAAGCGCTGACGCTCGCTGAAAGCGGCGGTGCCGATCCGACAAAGGTGCGCGAAGCGTTACTCGGCGGTTTTGCCGATTCGACCGTGTTTCGCCAGCATGGGTTGCGCATGGTGGAGGGCAACTTCCAGCCGGGTGGACCGGCGAAGTATCAGGTCAAGGACACGTCCACCGCGATCGCGTTTGCCCGGTCGCGTGAATTGAAGCTTCCGGTCAGCGAGGAGGTTGACCGGTTGTTCCAGGCGATGGTGGATCATGGTGACGGAGACCTTGATCACAGCGGCGTCATCCTGGAACTGCGACGCATGAACCCGCGCGGAGGAAACTCCGCGTAGTCGATTATCCATGACACAGTCAAATTGGGAGGAACCACATGAGACATTTTACCCTTCGCGGCCTGCTTGCAGCAGCAACCATGCTCACCGCAACCTTTGCGCAGGCCGAAACGCTGACACTGTCGACACCCGATCCCGACAGTTCGGAGATCACGGTTGCGGCCAACAAGTTCGCTGAACTCGTCGCAGCCAAGACCAACGGCGAGCTGACGATCAAGGTCTTCCCGAACGGGACCCTTTATGGTGGCGATCCCTCCGGTGCCGTGAAGCAGCTCTCCGGCGGCTCGCTGGACATGCTGCTGCTTGCAACCTCGCTCTATGCCAACTTCAACCCGAAGTTCTCGGCGATTTCCATTCCCTATCTCTTCGATGACGAAGCGCAGCTTCGCAGCTACCTCTCCGGTGAACCGGGACAAGAATTGGTGGCAGATCTTCAGACGATCGGCATCAAGGGCGTCAGCCTGTGGCCGCGGCCCTTCCGCCAGATGACCAATTCCAAGCTCCCGATCGAAAAACCTGAGGACCTCGCAGGCCTGAAGTTCCGTGTTCCGAACAACCCGCTCTGGGTCGAGTTCTTCAAAAAGATGGGCGCAGCCCCGACGCCGATGGCCTTTGCCGAAGTCTATAACGCCCTTCAGCTGAAGGTGGTCGACGGCCAGGAAAATCCGATCAACGTACCGCTCAGCGCCAAGTTCTACGAGGTGCAGAAATACGCCTCGATCACCAACCACATGGGCGACGGCTGGGTACTCGGCATCAATCCGGCAAAATTCGAGGCGCTCTCCGACGCGCATAAAAAGGCCATTGAAGAGGCTGGCAAGGAAGCGGAGGCCTGGAAAGTCGAGAACGACGCAGCGACGGCCGAAACGACCATCGCCGAGCTGGAGAAGAACGGCATGACGATCAACCGCCTAACGCCAGAGCAGCAGAAAGCCTTCGTCGCCATCTCGAAGGAGCTGTATCCTGTCTTTGCCGGCCTCGTCAAAGACCAGGCCTTCTTCGACAAGACCGTCGCCTTCGTGGGCAAGAACTGATCCGCAGTGCCAGGCGGACCGGTCGCGATACCGGTCCGCCCAGGAGGACACCTCATGGATAAATCCTTTACGTTCTTGAATGGGGGCTTGAAGGCGGCGACAGACGTTGCAGCAGGCATCGCCGTGTTCGGCATTCTTCTCGTCGTGTTGACCCAGGTCGCCAGCCGTATGCTGAACGTGCCCGTCTCCTGGACGGAAGAGGCGACACGGTATCTTTTCGTCTGGATGATCTTTCTCGGCCTTGCGGCCGGCTTCAGGACGGTCGAAACCGCCCGCGTCACCGTGCTTCTCGCCATGATGCCGAAGGTTGTCCGGCGCCTGGCGCTGCCGATCTATGTGCTGTCGTGTTTCGTCTTCTTCGTCCTGACAGGCTGGACAGGCTATCACCTCGTCCAGCAGCAATTCATGATGAATGAAACGGCGGCCACGCTCGCCGTGCCGATGTGGCTGATCGGCACGATCATGCCGCTGAGCTCGGTACTCGCCGTGCTCGCCATCATCGAATCCCTGAGGACCCGCCGGGACCTGATTGAGCTTGCAGACCCCTTGTCTGGCATGCCTGAAATCGGGCTTGCCCAAAAGTCCCTGCCGACGTCGGAGAAAGAGCTATGAGCCTCGCCCTTCTCGCCCTGTTCCTCGGTATGAGTGCGCTCGGTGTGCCGCTCGCGGTCGCTCTCGGCCTCGCCAGCGTGATCGCCATCGTCGCCTTCACCTCGACGCCAGTTGATCTTTTGGCACAGAGCATGTTCTCCGCGATGAACTCTTTCCTGCTCGTCGCCGTTCCCTTGTTTATCCTTGTCGGCGTCCTGATGGAGCGCGGCCGTGTGGCCGAAAAACTGTTCGATTTCGCCGAAGCGATCGTCGGCTGGCTTCCCGGCGGGTTAGGTCACGTAAATGTCGCCTCGTCGGTGATCTTCGGCGGGGTTTCCGGCTCCTCGGTCGCCGACATCGCCTCGATTGGCGCGATCGAGATCAAGGCCATGGAACGGCACGGCTTTCCCAAGGGCTATGCCGTCGGCATGACACTCTGCACCTCGACACTCTCGTCGATCATACCGCCTTCGATCCTGATCGTTATTGCGGGATCGATCGCCAATGCCTCGATCGGCACGCTGCTTGTGGCGGGCCTCATTCCGGGTCTGTTCATCGCCTTGATGCTCATGGTGTTCAACCATGTGTATTCGGTGCGCTACGGCTATAATCCACCCACACCTTTCAACGTGCGCAGGGTCGTGACCACCGGCATTGCCGCCATCCTGCCCATGCTCACCCCGGTAATCTTGCTGATCGGCATTGTCGACGGCTATTTCACCCCGACGGAAGCCGCAGCTATTGCGGTGCTCTACACGCTCTTTCTCTCCGTGGTACTCTACCGCACCATAGCCCCGAGAGAGCTTCCCGCCGTCTTCATCGAGACGGCAAGGACGTCGGGCACCATCCTCTTCATTGCGGCGACCGCCAAGCTTGCTGCCTGGGTCTTCACCTATGACGGTCTGCCGGCTCAGGTCGCGACCTTCCTCAGTGCCATCAGCACAGGCCCGACGATGGTTCTCATCCTGATCTTCCTGTTCCTGATCGTGGTCGGCATGTTCATGGACGCGATTGCCGCCATGTTCATCCTCATCCCCGTCCTCCTGCCGCCTGCGGTCTCTCTCGGCGTGGACCCCATCCACTTCCTGATCGTGATGGTGATCACGTTGACGCTCGGCCTCGTCACGCCACCGGTGGGTGTGTGCCTCTTTGCCGTGGCGCAGGTGGCGAAGATGTCGATCGAGGATGTGGTCAAGGGCTCACTCGCGCCCATGTCCATCCTCGTCGCCGCCATCCTTGCTTTGGTGCTCTTCCCGCAACTGACACTCACGCCGATCCGCCTTCTCGGTCTCTATTGAGGTCGATGGCGGTTCTGCCGACACAGCCATGGCCTCCTCTGTGCCATGGCTGTGTCGGCCGTGCCCTGTTCGTTGACCGAGACGACAAATTCAACCTTCCGATCCGTGCAATGCTGCAATGCGAAATGGGCAGTCTGCCCGCTGTCGAAAAGCTGCTAGATGTCCTGTGTCAGACAAGGATGGATAGTGATGAGCGACATTTTGGCAGCCAAGCCGACTACATTGCGTCAAAAGATCTGGAGCGCCATCCTGCGCGAGCGCGGTCGTGAAGCCCGCCGGGCATTGGCGAGGCATTCTCGGTAACACGGCATACAGGGACGACTGTGTCCGACGGCTCTTCTACGCGGATCCCACGCTTCTGGTTTCGCGACGCGGTCACTGAACCACGATGGAACGCTGTTTCGACGGTCCAGCGCCGGGCGTCCTCAGACCCGGTCACCCAGCAACGTGCCTCGCCTGCACGCCATCGCCGATGATCATCTCTGCGACTGCCGTCCACAGATGGTAGAGCGAACTTGCCGGGATGTTGCTGCCGACGGGGTGATCACCGAGATCGAGCCGGTCATGCCAGCATCCGGGCGGGACATTCTCGAAATAGCTCTCCAGCATCGCCGATGACAGGTTTTCCGCTTTGGCAAGGTACCAGCTGCCTCCGAGGCGTCGATGCTGCGTAAGGAGCGCCTTCAGCATTTCGACCTGGGGCCAGAGCCTTTTCGAGTTGGTGAGCGGCATCCCTGAGGCCGAGGCCTGATCGACGAGAAAGGGCGAGTTTTTCGATCGACCGATCCGAAGCGCATGCGCAAGGAGATCGGCGCACACCTGGTCATGGCGCGTCTGCGTCAGCGTGTCATGCCGACCCGTCAGCCAGACCCATTCACACATGTGCCCCGGCTCTAGAACGTTCGACCCGAATTTGTCTGCAACCTCCCAGTGGGGCCCGAACTGTTCGTGCAGAGGACCATGCGGGCCGACGAGAAAATGCGATTCAAGCAGCCCGAATGCCTTCTTCTCGGCCATGCGATGCGCCGCTGAGACGCCGGTTTCGCACAAAGAAAGCGCGGCTTCGAGATAATGCATGTGCGGATTCTGGCGCCTTGGCAGCGTTCCATCGCTGTCTTCGGCCCAGCCCCCGAATGGGTCCTTCAACGTCCGGTCGATTGCAGCCACGGTATGGTCGATCTGCCGCCGATACCCATCCTTGCCGGTGGCTGCAAACAGCCAGGATAGCGCCAGCAGCACGCAGGCATTGTCATAGAGATCGCGCACCGGATCGGTAATTGCTTCCGTCGATCGATCAAAAGCCCTGGCATAGCCAGACCGCGTGCCACTCACCCAGGTAATGCGGTGAAGATTGTCGAATGCCTTCTCAGCCATGGCAAGCGATGACGACGGGGCGACGCCCAGGGCGCTCGCATGGGCGTGCACATAGATCTGCCGCGCAACAGTGCGGGTCCGCACGATCCCGTCCTGTTGCGGTCGTCCGTCGAGTTCGAGATACTCTACGAACTGGCCGTGCCTGTCGTCAAAGCCGCTCGTGGACCATGTTGGCAGGATAGATCCGAGGAACAGCACCTTGAGTTGGTCGAGGCTCATGTCCCTGCACGCAGCAGGCCGGGCGAGCAGCAGGATACTGTCATCCCGCCTGTCCCGGAGCCTGCATCGTGTCCAGCAGCATGCTGATCTTCATGGTCGTGAAGTTCGAATAGGTGTCCGATACGGCATAGGGCAGGGCGATCAGGTCGCCATGGCGCATGGCGCCGCAGGAATAGACGACGTTTGGCACATAGCCTTCCCGCTCGGTCGGTTCCGGCTGGAGCAAGGGCTCTACCGTGCGCGCCAGGATGATGCTTGGATCATTCTTGTCGAGCAGCGAGACGCCGATCGAATAGCGGCGCATTGGCCCGACACCGTGGGTAAAGAGAAGCCAGCCTTCGTCGATTTCGACCGGCGATCCGCAATTGCCGATCTGTACGAATTGCCAGGCAAATTCAGGTTTCATCAACAAATGGCCCTCATCCCAGCTGTGCAAATCGTCCGAATAGAGCAGGAAGAGGTTCTCGCTGTCCTGACGTGCGATCATCGCGAACTGGCCATTGATGCGGCGGGGAAACAGCGCCATGCCTTTGTTGCGGGCTGCCGGCCCGTGCAGGGGTGTCAGCGTGAAGTTCAGGAAGTCCTGCGTTTCAAGGAGCTCGGAGCGGATCGCGCTGCCGTTATAGGCGGTGTATGTCGCGTAGTAGACGACCTTGCCCTCGTCCTCGAAGGCAACGAAACGCGCATCTTCGATCCCGTTCGACTGCGCTTCCGTCACCGGGAAAATCACGCGTTCACTGAGATCGCTCTCGCTCTTGAAACTGATGCCGATACAGCCAGCCGGGGCCAGACCGTCATCGGCGTGAATGTCCGGCAATCCCGCAAGTCGCACGGGCGGATCGATCGTCACGGCCCCTTGTGCATCGATCATCCCGGTGCGGAACGTCAGCGACGAGATATGCCCTTCTCCGACGGCCCTCAAGCTTAGAATCACTCGTTTGCTGCCAGCCTCGACGCCGGTCTGATCGGGATGCGGCACGATGCTGGGATTGAACAAAGCGGAGGATTCGAAGGAGTATTCGTTCATGAAGTAAGCGCCGATCAGCTGCTTTTGCTGCTGACTGAAAGTCGAATGATGAGCGAATGCATCCTCCATCGCATCAGCCCTGAGCTCGAACTGGCGCAGCAGATTGCGATGCCGACCCTCAAAATTGTCGAGGATGTCGTGCAACTGGGCGGTGGTCGCCGCGGGATCCAGGGTGAGCACACGGTCGACGATCTCGTTTGCTCGCGTCTTGTCCCGCGGATTGAGATGCCGGGGTTCCGTTGAAGGCTTGAAGGGCCGCACAATGACCCGCGTCGGGTCTGGTTTCAGATACAGAGCTTGCCGATTGAGAAGGCTTGAATGGGCCAAGGAAGATCCTTTGGGTTGGTAGCGGAGGGCTGCGGCCGTTTACGACAACTGGCGCAACTCCGAGGGCTGGAGCACCGGGCGCAGCAGGCGCGCGGTGCCACCGATTTCAGCGCAGGAAATCAGGTAACAGAGCACCGATTCCGCGCCGCGGTTCTCGTTCGGCCGGTCGGGATGAAGACCATCGCGGCAGCTGCCCGTTTCCGGATCAATGAGCGAGACGCCGTGATCATTGCTGCCGGTGAACCAGTTGAACGTTCGAAGGCTAGCTTCCACCCAGAATTTGTCCGCCGTCGCCGCATGTGCGGCGAGGCACGCTGAAATGGTCGCCGTCGCTTCGACCGGTTGCTGGTCGAACAGCTTGGGTGCTTCGCCCCGATCGAAAAAGCCGTCCGTTCCAATCGGGCGAAACTGTCCGTTTGCCCCCGTCTGCTGGGTCATGAGCCAGCGTAGGGTCTCAAGGCCAGTGTCAACGAGGTCCGCCCGCCCCGTCGCCATTCCTGTGAGGATCAGCGCCTGAGGGATGCGGGCATTTTCATAGGACAGCCCCTCTTCGAACCAATGACGATCGCGGGATGACACACGCCGTTCAAGTTCGATCAATCGCTCGGCCAGCTGAATGCGCAGGACGCGGCTGCGCCGGTCGTCCGGGTTGGCCCGGCAAGAGGCATCAAGCCCGATCAAGGCAAATGCCCAGGCGCGCGGCGATTGAAAGCCGACGACCGTCGAAACGGCGCGGGCAAACAGGGCACTCGCCCAGCGGCGTCGGGGCCGGTCGCTGTCGGAGAGAGCACAGACGCCCAGCGCCCAGAGCGTGCGGCCATGGCTGTCTTCAGACCCCTGTTCCTCGAGCCAACGGCGGTCGAAGCTCATGAAGTTGCGAAATCGCTCCAGGTCGGGGTTCCAGGCGTGCTGGATGAAGCTGGCAAAAGACGCCGTCCGGCGCTCGGAAATCCCAGTCTCGCCGGCTGCGGCCAGATGTGTGGCCAGGACGAGGGCCCGGGCATTGTCGTCCACACAGTAACCATGAGCCCGGTCCGGGACGGAGTAGACGGCATGTTGGAAGATGCCGGTATCGTCGCACATGGCATGAAAATGCCCGAGTTTAAGTGGTGTGAGCTGTGGCGGACGGGCGATCCGCTGCGCGATGAGGTCGCTGATCAGGCGCGGCCGGTAGGCGCTTCGTGCCGTCTCAATAGTCTCAAGGTAAAGCGACGCAATCTGCGACCAGATCATTGAGCGGCCGGTGTCATATGCGGCTCGTCGCATGGCCATGCGCCTGTTGTCGTCAGCGAGCAGGGAGGCAATCGCCTGGCCCGTTGCACCCGCATCGCCAAACGGCACGAGTATGCCGCGGCCCTCGTCGAGCAAGTCCTGCGCATGCCAGTAAGGCGTTGACACGACGGCGCTGCCCATCCCGAAACTATAGGCGAGCGTTCCCGACGTCATCTGCGCTTCGTCGAGATAGGGCGTGACATAAACGTCGCACATGGAGATGAAATCGAGCAGCGTCGGTACGTCGACGAACTGGTTGAGGAAGACGACCGACGGACCGATCCCGAGCAGTTCAGCGCGGGCGACCAGGCTCTCGCGATAGGCTTCACCCTCTTGTCTCAACAGGGTGGGATGGGTGGCGCCGAGCACGACGTAAAGCGTATCCGGACGCTGTGCCAGGATCGCCGGCATGGCGTCGATGACGACTTCCACACCCTTGTTCGGCGATAGCAAACCAAATGTCAGGACGACCGGCCGGCCGGCATAGCCATGCCTTGCCTTGGCGAGTTCAGGATCGTGAAATGCCCGGTCAGGAATCCCGTGGGCGATCACGTCGATCTTGGCGGGATCTACGCCGTAAACGCTTTCGAGCAGTTCGCGGCCCTTCTGAGCCATGGCGACAACGCGACTGGATGCGGCCACGACCTTCTGCAACACCCGTAACTGGCCTGGCGTCGGCTCGGCGAGGATCGTGTGAAGGGTTGATACGACCGGCATGCGCAACTGCGACAGCAGCGCCAGGATAAACTCGCCATCGGCCCCGCCGAAGATTCCAAACTCGTGCTGTAAGGAAACGGCGTCATAACCGCCGTTGTTCAGAATGCGCGCTGCTGTAACGTAATCTTCGATTTCGCCGTCACGGATCTCGAACACGACATCCTCCGGATAGGCATAGGCCAGCTTGTCGTCGGTCATGGCGACGATGCGCGTCTCGACGCCGCGGTCGCAGGCAGACAGCGCGTGGCTGAGATCCGTGGTGAAAGTTGCAATTCCGCACTGCCTTGGGAGTGAATTGCCAATGAATGCGACGCGCCTGGATTTGGTCATCAAAGGTTCCCTTCAGAACAGTGTCGTCGCTTGCCGGGAGGGCCGGCTTTCCGGAGGGGAAAGATGCGACAGTGGGCTTGGCATCATGCCTGTGCCGCAGCGTTGTCAGGGCTGCGAAATGTCATTTGGCTTGGCGCTCAGTGGGAGACGGTGGCCTCGGCCTGATCCCGCGCCATGGCAGCCTCGAGTTCTTCGCCATCGACGGTTATTCGATGTGTCATCGGTCCGGAGCGAATCTCGATCACGGTCGCGATCCGCTTGTAGGCTAGCCATGAGATCCCAGTGATCTGCTCTTCGTCATCCTGCACCTCGTAGTCCCCTGCAGGCTGCAGGCCGTCCAGGCCGAATAGCGCGAAGGGATGATCGAAATGGATGGTGCGTGTCTTGGTCCGCGTGAACATCGGCCGAGCTTTCTCAAGAGGATGTCGAGGGATGGCGTTATTGCCCTGTCTGCACGGCACGAAATGAAAGATCAGTCCCGACCGCGCTAGGCTTTGGAGACGGAAGGAGGCGTGGGCGCTCGCAGCAGATAAACGGTATGGGTGTCGGTTCGCTCAAGTTTGAGGGATGGAGATCACGTCTCCACGCCCCTTTGCCGCCCATGTCGTGGTCCGCCCGGCGTCAGCCAAAACCACGATGATGTCAGCTGGTTCCATCGGCGTAACAAACTCGATCGAATGGAGATGGGGTATGGCTCATCTGCCGCAGACTGCTCGAACACGAACAGAGCGTCCTTGCGATTACGATCGGCTTTTGGGCCCAAAAATCTGCCCTCTGCGCTCTTCAGCACATCTCGCAGCATACTAATCGCGCTGGCACTCATAGATCCATAGAGATCGTCGGAAGACATGACGTCCTCCTCACTTGGGGCCAGGGTGCGTGCCGCCCCGAAAGTGACAGTGCCCGTATGATGGCTGCCACTGCACTTAATGTGGGCCTGCGACCAAAAATTGCAAGCATGATAAAAAATAAACTTTTGGAGGTGGAGAAGTCAGTTCTCGCGGGTGCTGATGTCAGTGCACCACGCTCGCACGGTGCGGGCGCGTGACCTAACCCGACACAAAGTCACCGGAGATCACCGATCGCCTATAGATTTGCCTCCCGTGGTCCCAGAGAATTCAAATTGCACCCAGATCGACATAGGCATCGTGCAGCGCTCTGTCTGCTGGGCTAAAGCGGTCGGCGGCGAAGTTATGCTGATGCCAATAGGGGTAGATGTAGGGCGGGCGACTGACATGGTTCAGTTTTTGCAAGTCTTCATCGTCGAGCTGAAGATCAACCGCTGCGATATTGTCCGCGAACTGGGCCTCGCTCAGGCCGCCGACAACCAGCGTGGAAATGGCCGGCCGCGACAGCGTCCAGGCGAGCGACACCTGGGCGACCGAGACGCCGCGCTTTGCAGCGATTTCCTCGAGCACATCGGTGATTGCCCAGAGCCGCTCCGTGTCCCTGATTGGTGGTTCGGTCCAGCCGGCAGCCTGTCTGGAGTCGGACGGCGCCTTGTTGCGGCCGAAGGCGCCGGACAGGAGGCCGGCCGCGAGGGGGCTCCACACCATGACGCCGAGCCCCTGATCGACCGAGATCGGCAGCAATTCGTATTCGGCTTCTCGGGCTTCGAGCGTGTAATGGATCTGCTGCGTGATGAAACGCGGCAGGTTCTTCATATCGGCGATCCCGAGCGCCTTCATGATGTGCCAGCCGGAATAATTTGAGCAGCCGATATAGCGGATCTTGCCCTGCTGGCGAAGGGTGTCGAGCGCGGACAGCATTTCGTCGATGGGTGTCGTGCCGTCCCACTCATGCATGAAATAGATATCGATATGGTCTCTCTGCAGGCGCTTCAGAGAGCGTTCGCATTCCCGGATCAGATGATAGCGCGACACACCTTCATCATTCGGCCCCTCACCGATGCGCATACGCGCCTTGGATGAGATAAGCACATCATTGCGCTTGGCGCCGAGCGCCTCGCCAAGGATCTCTTCCGAGCGTCCCAGCGAGTACATGTTTGCCGTGTCGAACAGGTTGACGCCCTTGTCGATGCAGAAATCAACGAGACGTCGTGCCTCGTCCACGCCCTGGCTGGCAACCTTGGCAAAGCCGCCCACACCACCAAACGAGAACGTGCCCATTGCAATGGTGGAGACCTTGAGGCCCGAACGACCGAGAGTTCTGTACTGCATGTGTAAACCGTCTCCGTGGATTAGATGGATGTGACGTCGAGGGAACGCAGTTGGCTGGCAATGGCCGCCATACCGATTTGCGGGCTGGTCAGATAGGGCAGGGATCCTTGCGGCAGGGTCCCGAAGGCGTCAGCCATGGAGGCCTGGGCGAGAACCATAAGGTCCACATGGTCAGCGAGATGCGAGAAGCCGGCGCGAACGGCGACATCATGGCCTTCGCGATCGCCGGCGCGCAGCAATGCAAAGGCGCCTTCACACAGATGGGCGGATATCTCCCTGTCTTCACCGGTGCCCTTCGCGATCTCCTCCAGAAGGCGCCGGGTCGGCTCCAATGTTGTCGGGAGTGTCGCCAGCACACCGATGCGCCGTGCGGTCAGAATTGCCTGTTCTGCCATGGCCCGGTCTATCCGGAGTAAGGGGACCGATACAGTCGGGCGGATGGCGTCGACGGTCCCGCCGAGCGTGGAACACGTCACGACGATCGCATCGGCGCCGGTCTCGATTTGAACTTGAATATGTGCGGCCAGGCGCTTTGCCGTCTCGTCGGAGACCCGTCCATTCTCGATCGTGTCGAGGAGCAGCCTGTCGTCGACAACCGCTTCGCTCGACCAGTCGCCCAGCATCGTCTCAGCCAGCACACGGAAACGCTCGGCCAAGGCCGGAACCGTGTGGATGAAAACAAGCTTTGGCATGATGACCCTCCCAGTCCATCATCGATCGGCAGCTATTCGGCGGGTTGCCTCGTTCTGACACTGCGGGCGGCCACAGGACGAGCAACGGCCTTTTCATGGCTGCCCCTCAGCACCAGATCGGCCCCGACCAGTATCTTGACGGGTGGCTGCGGTTCGGCGGCGGCAATCAGATCGTCGAGAACAGTGACCGCGAGATAGCCTATCTTGCGTTTGGAGACCTCGATGGAGGTCAAACCCGGTTCCATGGTCGCGCTTTGCGGCAGGTTGTCAAAGCCGATGATCGACACATCGTCCGGGATTGCAACGCCATGCTCGCGCAGCGCCCGAATGAAGCCATAGGCGATGATGTCATTGGTGCAGAAGTAACATTCCGCCAGGTCGAGACCGGCCGCCAAGAGCGCCTGGGTATCGGCATAAGCGCCGTCATAGGTCGATTCTACAGACAGGATGTCGGCCTGGTTCACAGCGAGGCCAAGCCTCGCCATGTTTTGAAAAAATGCGTCCCGCCGCAGCTTGAAGTTTGTCGTCTCGACATGGGAGCCGACAAAGCCGATGCGGCTGAAGCCTTGCTGCTGAAAACGCGACAGAACCTTGAAGACGGCGTCGGCATTGTTCATGTCGACAAAATTGGCATCGACGACCTCGTAGAAGGTATCGATGAAGACCGTGGGATAACCGAGGCCCTGGATCAGGCGAATGTCGGCTTCGGTAAGCTCGGTGCCGAGCGCAATGACGCCCGAGATCGGCGCTCCCGCAAGCGATTCCGCCACGGAGCTGATCGGCTGACCTTCGAAGCTCACCACCTCGAGCGTATAGTTGCGCCGTGTCGCTTCCGCAGACATGCCGTCGATATAGTCCGAGATGAACACGCTGTGATCGCGATTGACCGTGTGTCCATGCTTCGCGATTTTCAGGAACCGCAGCGTATCGGTCGGTTCGTTGCTGGATTTGGCGGTCCGCGGCACATAGTTCAGGCTCGCAACGGCTTCCAGCACGCGCGCCCGCGTCACGCCGGAAATCTCTCCCTTTCCATTCAAAACCAGCGACACGGTCGCGGGCGAGACGCCGGCAGCTTCCGCGATATCCCTGATGGTCAGATTCTTCCGGTTCTTCATGCGGTCTGTGTCTCGATCATGCTGCAGGTGCGAAGATGTTTAGTAAACACATTTGCTTGTTTAGTCGAGACCTAAGACAAAGCTCGACGCACCGCAACCGTTTTGGGCGCAAAACAGGGCTTGTCAGAGCAAATTTCCTTTGATAGCGTTTAGTGAAGTTCGGCTTTGTTCACTAAACATGGGGAGGAGACCATGCATAGGACTGGCGGGCAGTTGCTCATGCTCGTGGCCATCAATGGCCTCTTGCTGGTGATCGGCGCCCTGATATCCGGCGGCAGTTTTCTGTCGATCTTCAATCTCCAGTCCATGGCCAGTCAGGTCCCCGAGATCGGGCTCCTGGCGATCGGTATCATGCTCGCCATGTGTGCCGGCAATGGTGGCATCGACCTGTCGGGCATCGCGCTAGCCAACCTGTCGGGCGTCCTGTCGGCGGTCATCGCGGCTAGCCTGTTTTCGGTGTCCGATGATCCGACCGCATTCAGTCTCGCCTTCATCGCCGGTGCCCTGCTGATCGGTTTCCTCGGAGGCTTGTTCAACGGCTTTCTGATCGCCCGCTTCGATATCACGCCGATCCTGTG
>JARXAQ010000112.1 GCA_029865825.1 Rhizobium sp. | reverse complement strand
CGCTACATTTCCGATCGCAAGCTGCCCGACAAGGCGATCGACGTGATCGACGAGACCGGTGCGGCCCAGATGCTGCTGCCGGCCTCGCGCCGGCGCAAGCTGATCACCGAGAAGGAGATCGAGGCAACCATCGCCACCATGGCCCGCATTCCCCCGAAGACGGTGTCCAAGGACGACGAGATGGTGCTCGCCAATCTCGAAAAGGAACTGCGCTCGGTCGTCTACGGCCAGGACAAGGCGATCGAGGCCCTCTCGACCGCGATCAAGCTTGCCCGTGCGGGTCTGCGCGAACCGAACAAGCCGATCGGCTCCTACGTCTTCTCCGGCCCGACCGGCGTCGGCAAGACGGAAGTGGCCAAGCAGTTGGCTGCCTCGCTTGGCGTGGAAATGTTGCGCTTCGACATGTCGGAATACATGGAGCGGCACACGGTTTCCCGTCTACTTGGGGCACCTCCGGGTTATGTCGGCTTCGACCAGGGTGGCCTGCTGACCGACGGTGTCGACCAGCATCCGCATTGCGTCGTCCTGCTCGACGAAATCGAAAAGGCGCATCCGGATATCTACAACATCCTGCTGCAGGTCATGGACCATGGGTCTCTGACCGACCACAACGGCAAGAAGATCGACTTCCGCAATGTCATCCTGATCATGACGACCAATGCGGGCGCTTCGGAAATGGCGAAGTCGGCCATCGGCTTCGGCTCGTCCAAGCGCACCGGTGAAGACGAGGAGGCGCTCAACCGTCTGTTCACGCCGGAATTCCGCAATCGTCTCGATGCAACGATCCCGTTTGCCCCGCTGCCAAGCGAGGTGATCCACCAGGTCGTGCAGAAGTTCGTCATGCAGCTTGAGGCCCAGTTGTCGGAACGCAACGTCACCTTCGACCTGTCGGAACCGGCGATCGCCTGGCTGGCAACCAAGGGCTACGACGAGAAGATGGGCGCGCGTCCGCTGTCGCGCGTGATTCAGGAATACATCAAGAAGCCCCTCGCCAACGAGATCCTGTTCGGCAAGCTTAAGAAGGGTGGCGTGGTCAAGGTCGGCACCAAGAAGGACGAGGCGGGAGACGAGGTGCTCGACCTCGAATGCCTGTCGGAAGTGGCCCGCGTCAAGCCGAAGCCGGAAGCCGAGGTGGTCTCTGCCAAGCTCGCCAAGGCCAAGCGCAAGCCGTCGCCGAAGGCAGCCGTGGTCGAGGACGCAGGTGAGGTGGCTGTGATCGACGCAGCTCCGACGCCAGCCAAGCGCAGCGCCGTGCCAAAGGTGCCGAAGAAGAAGTGAGGCGCTCCCTCTGAATGGAAGACGGTGCCGGGCCAACGCCCGGCACTTTCGTTTCTCGATCTGGATCTTCGCATGACGCCTGCCGAACGTGACGTGTCCCAGAGCCGCTGGTTCCTCGCCGGAATGCGCGGCCTGTTCAGCCTGCCGGCGATCATCCTGATGATCTCGTTTGTCGGCTTTGCCGCTTTCGCGCTGCAATCCGGCGTGACACGAGGCGAGGCGATGTTCATGACGGCAACCGTCTGGGCGCTGCCGGCAAAGATGATCCTGATCGGCACGATGACCAGCGGCGCCAATCTCTTGGCGATCTTTCTCGCCGTCACCCTCTCGTCGATCCGCCTGATGCCGATGGTGGCCTCGCTGGTGCCGGAAATGCGCACCAGCCGCACCCCGACCTGGCTTTTGCTCCTGCTCTCCCATTTCGTCGCGATCACCGCCTGGGTGTTTGCCATGGGCCGCTTCAAAGACGTGCCGCGCGAGGGCCGTGTGGCCTATTTTGCCGGCTTCGGCATCACCCTCGTGGCGATTAACACGATCCTTGTCGGTGTTTGCTACGGTGTAGTGTCGAGCTTTCCGCCAATTGTCGCAGGCCTGCTGTTTTTCCTGACGCCCGTCTATTTCATCGCCTCGATCTGGGCGACCGGCCGGCAATCGGTGGTCAAGGTCGCCTTCATCGTCGGTGCCGTGTCCGGCCCGCTGCTGGCGGTCGTGATGCCGGGCTTCGATATCCTCGTCGCCGGACTTGGCGGTGGCACACTCGCCTATCTCTTCGACCGCTTCGTCATCCGTGCCGGAATGCGGTCTACCAAGACTGAGCCGGCGGCAGTCGTGCAGGCCGAGGAGGTCGTCTGATGGTGGAGTATTGGCCCTTCATCGTGATCCTCGTCGCCGGCTGGCTGGCAACCGATCTCTGGCGCTGGCTGGGCGTCGTTGCCGGCAACCGGCTGCAGGAGGGCTCCGAGGCGCTTCACTGGGTGAGGGCGGTGGCAACGGCCCTGGTGATGGCCGTGACGGCGAAGCTTGTCGTCTTCCCAACGGGTGTCCTGGAAACTTCGCCGCTCTGGCTAAGACTGGCCGCTGCCGGCCTCGGCTTCCTGGCCTTTTTGCTGTCCGGCCAAAAGGTTATCGTCGGCGTGGTCGTACCCCTTGTGATCCTGGGGGCCGGCCTGCTTTGGCTTTGATCATCGAAGCGATCACAGCATCGTGTCGGGGCTGGAATTGCCACAATTGTCTTCCCAGATCGTCTTTGTCGAACGATCAAAGGCAATGGAAATGGCGAAGGTAATGCGCTTCCGCAGGCTCAAACATGCAGCCCCACAGAAATTCAAGGTTCTTCCGGAAGATCTGGCTCGTAGCCGCGGCGGAGCATGGTTCGGGACGGGTCCCGGCATGCTCGGGGTTATCGCACTGGTTGGCGGCAGCATCGCCGTTTTGGCCCTTGTGGGCGGTCTTCTCGGCTGATCAAGCGATCGCGATCAGCCGAGAGCAGAGTTCAAAGGGGCAGGCGCTTTACAGCGCGGCCTTGATCTTCTCGGCATTCGCCTTCAGGACGTCGATATTCTCCATCCCGCCGGTATGCGGCTTGAGCGGCAGCCCGTCATGGCGCGGGATCACATGAAAATGCAGGTGAAACACGGTCTGGCCGGCCGCAGCCTCGTTGAACTGGGCGACATAGACGCCATCTGCATCGAAGGCATCTTTGACAGCATTCGCAAGCTTCTGAACGACGGGAATGAGCTTCGAAAGCACCGCCGGATCCGCATCCAGCAGATTGCGCGAACCCTGCTTCGGGATCACCAGCAGATGACCCGGCGCCTGCGGCATGACATCCATGAAGGCCAGCGTGTCGTCGTCCTCGTAGAGTTTGACCGACGGAATGTCGCCGGCCAGGATCTTGGCGAAGATGTTGTTGGGATCATAGGTGGTCATGGCTGTCTCCTCGATTCGTTCCGCCACTTAACGACAGCAGGTCTCGTGCATCAAGCGGGCTGAAACCCATCAGCCATCGAATTCCTCGCCCTCGCGCAGCGGGCGTTCGCCTTTGCGGAACGGCGTGTGTTCACCGAGATAGTCGCTCATCTGTGCAACTTCTCTTCGCTCGTGTTCGAGATAGTCGGCAACAGCCCGGCGCAGCCCGGCATGAGCGATGTAATGGGCCGAATGGGTTGTGACGGGCTCGTAGCCGCGCGCCAGCTTGTGTTCGCCCTGTGCGCCCGCCTCAACCCGGGCGAGCCCTTTCGATAGGGCGAAATCGATCGCCTGGTGATAGCAAACCTCGAAATGCAGGAAGGGATGATCCTCGATGCAGCCCCAGTGGCGGCCGTAAAGCGCATCGGCCCCGATGAAGTTGATCGCGCCGGCGACATACCGGCCGTTGCGTTTCGCCATCACTAGCAGCACATCGTCGGCCATGCGTTCACCGATCAGCGAATAGAAGCTGCGGGTGAGGTAGGGTCGTCCCCATTTACGGCTGCCGGTGTCGATGTAGAAGCGGAAAAACTGGTCCCAGATGTCCTCGGTGAGGTCGCTGCCGGTCAGCCAGTCGATGGTGATGCCATGTTCTAGGGCCGCCCGCCGTTCCTTGCGCAGGTTCTTGCGTTTTGACGAGGAGAGTTCGGCGAGAAACGCCTCGTGGTCGGCATAACCACGATTGAGGAAGTGGAACTGCTGGTCGGTGCGATGCAGGAAGTTGGCATCCGTTAGGTAAGTAAGCTCACCTTGCGGAAGGAAGGTCACATGCGCCGATGACGCGCCGATCTTGCGCGTCACTTGAGCCAGTGCTTCGCTGAGAAGACCGGACACCCGTTGCGCGTCCTCACCGTTCCGCACGAGAAGTCTCTGTCCTGTCGCTGGCGTAAAGGGGATCGAGGCCTGCAGTTTCGGATAATAGTGTCCACCCGCACGCTGATAGGCGTCAGCCCAGCCATGATCGAAGACATATTCACCCTGGCTGTGGTTCTTGAGATAACAAGGGACGGCCCCGATCAGCCGGCCGTCTTCCTCCAGCAGCAGGTGATGGCCCATCCAGCCGGTCTCGGCGACGGCCGAGCCCGACTCGTCCATCGCGGAGAGAAACGCATGGGAGACGAAAGGATTGTAGCCGGGGCCGGCACGCGAGGTGCCGGACAGCGTGGCCCAGTCGGCCGGATCGATCTCCTTGAAGGAGCCTGCAATGCGGACAGTTACCTCGTCTGCCATGGATCCCCTGTCGGTGTCAGGCTCAGGCGACGGCCGGCGCTACGCGCGGGTCGAAGCCTTCGAACGTCATCTGGTCTGCATAGGTATAGGTGTGTGCCCGCGTGATTTCATCCCTGACCGTCCAGGTAATCACGGGTGTGCCCTTTTCACGCAGGGCCGTGACGAAGGGGTTGGGCAAATGGACCGCGCAATAGGAGGTGAAGTCGAGCCCGAGTTCCATGGCCTCGGCATGGGCCGCTAACCCCTCCGGTGTCACACCTTCGGCGGTCAGTCCGACGGGATAGGGGCAGTCGGCATGCTTGAGCGCCCGCAGAAGGTGATAGTCGAAGCTCATCAGAGCGACCTTGCCCTCATAGCCTTCGAGCACTTCCAGCACGCTTTCGACGAAGCCGTCGTCGTGTTCGGCATCGATGCCCTTGAGCTCGATCACTAGCGGCACCTTGCCCTTGACCAGATCGAGCATCTGGCGGAGCGACGGGATCTTGTCCTTCGTCCCCCCGATCGATAGCATCTTCAATTCGCCCGCCGTCCGCTCGCGGACTTCGCCGGCGAGGCCGCACAGCCGCTGCAGGTCATGGTCGTGGAAGACCATGGGCACGCTATCGGAAGACAGCTGAATATCGCATTCGATGGCAAAGCCAGCTTCAATCGCTCGCGAAAAAGCCGAGAGCGTGTTTTCGAACACGGTCTTGTTCATGTCGTGATAGCCGCGATGGGCGACCGGCAGGTCCTTGATCCAGTCGACACCGCTCACAGCGCGATCTCCAGGATGGCGTCGATCTCGACAGCGGCATTGAGCGGAAGCGCGGCCATGCCGACGGCGGCGCGGGCATGTTTGCCGGCTTCGCCGAGAACATTGGCGATCAGGTTCGAAGCGCCATTGATGACGAGATGCTGTTCGACGAAGCCCGGAGCCGAGGCGACGAAACCGTTGAGCTTGATCACGCGCGTGATCCGCGACAGGTCTCCATCGAGTGCACTCTTCGCCTGAGCGAGAATGTTGATGGCGCAGAGTTCGGCCGCACGCTGCGCATCGGCAAGTGCAACATCACCGCCGACCAGACCGAGAACGGCGACCTTGCCACCTTCGATCGGCAATTGGCCGGAGAGATAGAGCAGGTTTCCGCTGATCACGAAGGGAACATAATTGGCAGCGGGGGCGGCGGCTTCGGGAAGGGTAATCCCCAGCGCTGCAAGGCGGCTGTCGATGGTGTCGGACATGGCGAAATCCCGGTCTGTTGAAAATAAAGTGAGAAACCTCTGACGACGAAAAGCATGTCTCGCTTTTGCCGGATGTGTTCTTATAACATCGATGACGAGTCCAACAGGAGGTTGTCGATGTTTCCTTTGCGTATGGCGTTCGCCGCCACATTGACCCTCGCTGCCGGCACGGCGGTCGGGCAGGCGTCGGCTGCCACGGTCGGCCTCGTGCCGCATCGCGCGGTCTACGACATCGTGCTCAAGGAGGCATCCGATCGCTCCGGGATCGAGGGCGTGCGCGGCCGCATGGTCTATGAATTCTCGGGCTCGTCCTGCAAGGGCTTCAACACCAAGTTTCGCTTCGTTACCCGCATCAATGTCGGTGACGGCGTCCGTGTG
>JARXAQ010000367.1 GCA_029865825.1 Rhizobium sp. | reverse complement strand
TGCGGTCGCCGATTTCGCTCGCCAGGGCCTCGACGTCCTCGGCGCTGACAAGGATGGCAAATTCGTCGCCGCCGAGCCGCGACATCGTATCGTCGGGGCGAAGCGTGGTGCGGATACGGGCAACCACCTGGCGCAATACTTCGTCGCCGGCAGCATGGCCGAAATTGTCGTTGATCCATTTGAAGCGGTCGAGGTCGACGAAGATGCAGGCGAGTTCCTGCTGCGCCGCATCGGTCGCCTGGATTTCGACATCGAGCGCGCTTTCGAAGCCCTGGCGGTTGCTGAGGCCTGTCAGGTGATCGGTAATCGCCTGACGGTGGTTACGCGCTTCCGATTGCTTCAGCGCCGTGACGTCGGTCATGACGCTGAGCGACAGATCTTCGGAATTGCCCTCGGCTTCGCGCCGCGCTTCGGCGATGAGTACATCCATAATGCTGCCGTCCGCGCAGACAAATCGCGTGGTGGCCTCAAGGACGCCGGCGATGGAGCGGGTTTTCTTGCGGTCGATATAGGCAGAGCGCGCCGGCTCCGGCACCAGTTCAATGAAGCGACGGCCAACAATCTGCTGGCGTTTGTACCCGGTGGCGACCAACCAGTAATCGCTGACGCCCGTCACCCGGTCCTCTTCGTCAAGGGAAAAGAGCATGGCAGGCGTCGTGTTGTAGATGTCGGTCGAGCGGCGATGCGCGAGTTTCAGCTCACTCTCTTCACGCTCCAGCTTGATCTGCATGGCGTTGAAGCTGCGGGCAAGACGACCGATCTCGTCATTCGATTGCCAGTCGACGTGATGGCGCGAGCCGAGCTGGCGCGTGGCCTCGATGGCGGCCGTCAGCTTGAGAAGCGGCTTCATCACCATGATGCGGTTGCCGATGACGGAGGCTCCCACGACACCGATGACGGCGAGCATGAAAATGCCGATCAGCAGCACCTCGGCCTGGCGCAGCGAGGACAACATGCCGACATGGCTGTAATAGATGGTGATGGTGCCGACGTGTTTCGGCCCCTCCATGGCTCTGTAATAGATATCGCGGCTGATGGTTTCGAGCCCGTTCTTCGGCCATTTCGGCAACGCCGGCATCGAGACGGCGATGTCGCCGGAGAGGTCCTTGACTGTGACCCGGTTGATCATGCCGTTCGATACGATGGTGGCGGTGATCTGCTCGACGCTTTCGCGGTCGAAGTCCCAGAGCGGCTTGGCCAAGGCCTGGGCATTGGCGGCGATGACGACGTCGAGATTCTGCTGCAACTCGCGCGACGACCTGTCCGTCGCCAGCGACAGGAATAGGCCGAAGAGCGGTACGACCAGGATGAAGATCGTGGTCGCGACAATGGCCAGAAAGCGGCTTTCGACCGATCGCGTCATTGAGATCCTGGCTCAACCGGGTGTCGACGGTGCGGCATGATCATCACGGGCTCCCTCGCGTAAAGATTGAACGCGAACGCTTTCATGAAACCGTTTAAATCTGCCTAAGGAAAGCTGTGACATTTGCCCTGGTTTCATAAGAAACCAACAAAAAACCCATCCCTTTGCAGGGATGGGTTCTCGATAATCGTCAAAAATCGAAGATTGGCGTCGAAGCTCAGGCTTCGGCGGCTTCTTCTTCCATGCCGCCAGCCGGAGCGACGATCGTGGCGATGGTGAAATCGCGATCGATGACCGGAGTGACGCCAGACGGCAGCTTGACGGCCGAAATATGCACGCTGTCGCCGACCTTGAGGCCTTCGAGATCAACCGTGATGAATTCCGGAATGTCGGAAGCCGGGCAGTGCAGCTCGACTTCGTGGCGGACGATGTTCAGAACAGCGCCGGTCTTGATGGCCGATTTTTCTTCGTTGACGAAGTGAACCGGAACCTGAACCGAGACCTGGCTGTCAGCCGAGACGCGGAGAAAGTCGATGTGCATCGTGAAGTCACGGACCGGATCGAGCTGATAGTCCTTCGGCAGGACGCGGATCTTCTCGCCGTCGATGTCGATGACGCCAACGGTGGTCATGAAACCGCCGGCATGGATGCGCTTGGTGACCTCGTTCGTATTGATCGAGATCGCAATCGGGGCCTGCTTGTCACCATAGATGACAGCCGGAATGAAACCGTTGCGGCGAAGTTCGCGGGAGGACCCCTTACCTACCCGTTCGCGTGCTACGGCCTTGAGCTCGTATGAAGCATGGCTCATGGCTTTACCTTTCAAGTTACTGGAGAGCCCTGGCGGTGCATATCAGCCGTGCCAGAACCGGAGACCGTTGCCGGTCCCATCCACATTGCCTCCAAGGGTGTCTGTGCGGATCGGGCGCGTATAGACCAGAAGATGCCGAATGGCAAGGTTTTCCGCCGCATCCGGGTAGATCGCGCGGATGTGATCGCCGTTTGCTGCGCGCGCGGGTCCATCACAGATCGGTAACCATGTGCGGTCAGCATTTGGAAATTGACAGATGTTATATCCGAAAACCTTATCACCCCGTTCTGGGCACGGTTCATGTTCGAAGTCTTCACCTGCATTGTCGTTGATCATTCGCCGTTGTTTCTGGTCGGTGCCGTGAGCGTCTGTGTCTTCGGATCGCTGCTGGCGATGCGGCTGTTCGGACGGGTCCGAAACACGCGGGGGATCACCCGCGCTAGCTGGATTTTGCTCACCAGCGTCATTGCCGGCGCCTCGATCTGGACAACGCATTTCGTTGCCATGATGGGCTACAAGACCCAGTTCATTGCGGGCTACGAGCCGACCGCGACACTTTTATCGCTTGTGCTGGCGATCGGTGTGACCGGCATCGGCCTGACGATCGCTGCGATCACGCAGCGTTCCGCGCTGGTTGAAGCAGGTGGGGTCCTGATCGGGCTCGGGATCGCCGCCATGCATTATGTCGGCATGTCCGGGTACCAGGTACAGGGCCACATCGAATCGGATCCACGTTACGTCGCGGCTTCGCTCGTCTTCGGCGCGTTTTTCGGTGCGGTGGCCACCAGCCGCGTCGCGCGCCCAGTCACCCGATTTTGCCGCTACGGCGGTGGCGTGGCCCTGATCCTTGCCATTGCCACCACCCATTTTATCGGCATGACGGGTGTCACGCTGGTGCCCGATCCGATGGCAGCCATGCCTGGCAACATGCTGCCGGAAAGCGTGATGACGGTGGTCCTGATGCTGGTCACCGTGATGATCCTGTCGATCGGGTCCATGACCTATGTCATCGACCGGCAGACGTCGAAGTCCGCCCTCGAGCGCTATCGTCATCTGTCGCTGCACGACGCCCTCACGGGCCTGCCGAACCGCACCGCTTTCCTGGAGCGTGTCGGCCATATGATGGAGGATCGGGGCACCGCCAATGCGCGGCTGTTCATCCTGTCCTTCGATCTCGACCGGTTCAAGGAAATCAACGATGTGCACGGGCATGCCGCAGGCGACCAGGTGCTCCGCGCCCTGGGCGAGCGGCTGAAGGCACAGCTGCGCGACGGAGAATTCGTCGCGCGCATCGGTGGCGATGAATTCGTCGCGGTGTCTTCGCGCCTGTTCACCCATGCCGAGGCGGAGAAGAAGGCGCGGCGGATCATAAACGACCTCTGCGCGCCGATCGAATGGGAGGGGCTGACGCTGTCGGTCGGGACCAGCATCGGGATTGCCGTTCATCCTGATGGCGCCGACACGGTCGACGACCTGCTGGCGCAGGCGGATACCGCCATGTACCGCGCCAAGTCCACGGGTTCGAACAACATCTGCTTTTATGACGCTTCGATGGATCTCGCTGCCCGCGAACGCAGTGCCTTGGCCATGGACATGCGCCAGGGAATCCAGCGGGGCGAATTCGAGCTCTATTTCCAACGCCAGAACGACACCCAGTCCGGCGCAGTCGTCGGCTTCGAAGTGCTGTTGCGCTGGAACCATCCGACTCGCGGCATGGTGTCTCCGGTCGAGTTCATCCCGATTGCGGAGCGAACCGGCTTCATCATGGAACTCGGCGACTGGGTTCTGCGCCAGTCCTGTCTGGAGGCGGTCAAATGGCGCAATCCGCTGCGCATCGCCGTCAATGTCGCCCCCCGGCAGCTGTCGAACGTGGCCTTTCCGGAGCGGGTCCGCTTCATCCTGGCGGAGACCGGGCTCTCTGCCGATCGGTTGGAACTGGAAATCACCGAATCCGGCATCATCGGCGACCAGCAGAATGCCTTGACGATCATCCGCCAGCTGAAGACGATCGGCGTGAAGATTGCCATGGACGACTATGGCACCGGCTATTCCTCGCTGTCGACGCTGCAGCTCTTTCCGTTCGACAAGATCAAGATCGATCGTGCCTTCATCGACAATGTGGCGAACAACCGGCAGTCGGCCGCGATCGTCCGCTCGACCCTGATTCTCGCGCAGAGCCTCGACATTCCCGTTCTGGCGGAGGGGGTGGAGCGTGAGGACCACCTGAGATTCCTGCAGGATGAAGGCTGTGCGCAAGTGCAGGGCTATCTCTACGGCAAGCCCGTGCCGCTGACGCAACTGCAGGACCTCGTCAATCCGCCGGAAACGGAAACGGAAATGGAAGCGGACGACCGGACAATGGCGGCCTGACGGCAGCCGAAAGCTATCCCAGGTGTCGCAATTTTGCGCCACCTCGCCACCCTCAATTTTCCGGGTCGAAGTGCCGCAGAGGCGGGCATGTTGCATGCGCGGGCGGAAGGCGCATACTGAGGCGACGCGCTTTGGGAGGAGCCGATGCCGCAGGAAACCAACCATTCGGATCTCGTCTACTCGACGGCACGGCAGGCCTCTGCCGCCGTGACGTCTCCTGTCGCTGCGTCCTGGAGCCGCTGCCTCAATCTCTACCAGTTGCAGCCGGAAGCCTCTGCCAAGCCTCGCCAAGTCGAGGAAATCCGATTTCGCGAAGCCCGTCAGCGCATGGAACGGCTGATCGGCAACGCGGCCGATGAAGTCGACCGGCTCTACCAGATGATCGGACGCTCGGGCTGCTGCATCGTGCTGGCCGATGCCGAGGGTATCGTGGTGGACCGGCGCGGCGCACCGGGTGACGACGTCGAAT
>JARXAQ010000271.1 GCA_029865825.1 Rhizobium sp. | reverse complement strand
GCCGAACGGGTCTTTCATGCGCGCCTGTGACGCAGCCGATCCCGACCGCATGGTGGAGTGCAGCGGGCTCGATTTGGCGGCCTTGTTGACGCCGACGGTCCAGGTGGGGCGATGGCCGGTGATCGCTTCCTTCTGGTAGCGCGCGATCTCTGAGTCCGAGAGGCCGGAGAAGTAGTTGTAGCCCTTGTTGTATTCCTTGACGTGCTCGAAGCAGAACAGGAAGAACTGCCCCTCGGCATGACGACCCACGGGTGCGCGATGGGCACCCGGCTTGTTGCAGCCGTCCCATTGGCAGGTTGGATCAGATTGTTCCGGCTCCGCGGCCCGTCGACGCTTGGTGCGGATCGGATCGAAGTATTTCGAGTCGAGTTTCATGCCGTAATTATGGAGCGTAGCGGGGGGCGCGACAAGAATTGACAAACCGGAATGTTCAGCGCTTTGTGGGGCTTTTTTCGAAGCAGCGCCAAGGAGAATGGGCCATGTCCCTCCGCGACCGGATCGAGGCGAAACTCAACGAGACCTTTGCGCCGGAAAGGCTTCTCGTGATCGACGAGAGCGCCCAGCACGCGGGCCATCAGCCTGACATCACCGGCACGGGCGAAACCCATATGCGCGTGCGCATCGTCGCCGGTGCCTTTGCCGGCATGACCCGGCTTGCGCGTCACCGCAGCGTCAACGACCTGCTGAAGCCCGAGCTCGACGCCGGTCTGCATGCGCTCGCCATTGAGCCGGCCGCACCGGGGGAAGCCACCCGCTGGTAAGACTGCGGATTGAACTTCAGGCTGGCGTCTCGGTCGCCTCGAGCGGCCGGATGCGCAGACGCGTGATCCGGTTCTTCTCCCGCTTCAAGACGATGAAGCGCTTGCCGTAGAAGGTGAAGGCCTGGCGCTCCTCGGGGATCGACTTCGATTCGTGGATCACGAGGCCGGCAATTGTGGTCGCCTCCTCGTCCGGCAACTGCCAGTCCATGGCGCGGTTGAGATCGCGGATCGGCACGCCGCCATCCACCACGATCGAGCCGTCACTGTCCTGGCGCACGCCCTGAATTTCAAGGTCGTGTTCGTCGGAGATATCGCCGACGATCTCTTCCAAAATGTCTTCGAGCGTCACCACACCCTGCACTTCGCCATATTCGTCGACGACGACGGCAAAATGTGTCTTGCGGCGCAGGAAGGCGTTGAGCTGGTCCTTGAGATTGGTTGTGTCAGGCACGAACCACGGCTTCTGGGCCAGTTTCACGATGTCGAGGTCCTGCGGCTCGACATTGGGCTCGGCCAGCGCCCGGATCAAGTCCTTGGCATGCACGACGCCGATGATGTTGTCCGTGGTGCCGCGCCAGACCGGCATGCGGGTGTACGGGCTTTCGAGAATGGTGCGGATCGCGACTTCCGGCGCATCGTCAGCGCTCACCGCCCGCATCGCGGTGCGGTGGATCATGATGTCGGACACTTCCAGTTCGCCGAGATCGAGCACGCCGCCGAGGCGGTCCCGGTCGGCCTTGACCACACTGCCTTCGCGATGGAGCAATGCCACGGCGCCGCGCAGTTCTTCATGGGCAGAGAACATCGAGGCCTCGCCGGAAATCGACACGCCAAAAATGCCGAGCAGCTTGCGCACGATCCAGTTGACGACGCTCGACAGCGGCCCGACGACGGCCACATAGGGCCGCACCAGCGGCGCGACGAAGAGCGCGAAACGCTCAGGCGTCGAAATCGCCCAGCTCTTCGGCAGGACTTCCGAGAAGATGACCAGAAGCACCGTCATCAGGATCGTGGCGATTGCCACGCCGGAATCGCCGAGCAGGCCAAGGAACAGGCTGGTCGTGAGCGACGAGGCGAGGATGTTGACAAGGTTGTTCCCGATCAGAAGCGCGCCGATCAGCCGGTCCCGTCGCTCGATCAGCGAATTGACGATGCCAGCTCTGAGGTCGCCATTGACCTCCAGACTGTGCATCCGCGCGCGCGACGTGGCGGTGAGCGCGGTCTCCGAGCCCGAGAAGAACGCCGATGCACAGATCAGCGCCAGGATCGCCAGCAGGGTCAGCCAGTAATCCGACAGATTGGACAGGAAGGTCTGGATCTCGATCATCACGCTCGCATCTCCTCGATGAAGCGCTCGACTTCGGATGCCGGCACGTCGTCGGCAACGAAGGATTGACCGAGACCCCGCGTCAGGATGAAGGTCAATTGGCCGCTCTTGACCTTCTTGTCCTGAGCGATCGCATCCATCAGCACTGCGGTCGGTGGCAGTTCGCCGGGAATCTCGTCCATGCGCGTCGGCAGGCCAACGGCGCGCAGATGCGCCTCGACCCTGTCGGCCAGATCCGGGCTCGCAAGGTTCATCCGAGTGGAGAAACGGTGGGCCAGCACCATGCCGATCGACACGCCCTCGCCATGCACGAGGCGGCTGCTGTCGTATTTCGTCGCGGCTTCCAGCGCGTGGCCGAAGGTGTGGCCGAGATTAAGCAAAGCCCTGCGCCCATTCTCCCGCTCGTCAGCGGCGACGACATCGGCCTTGGCCTGGCACGACACGGCGATCGCCTCGATGCGGGCGGCGCCACCGGCAAAGACCTCGCGCCAGTTGTTTTCCAGCCACTCGAAGAAATCGGGCTTGTCGATCAGGCCATACTTGGCGATTTCGGCATAACCGGCGCGGAATTCACGTGGCGACAGCGTATCGAGCACCTCGGTGTCTGCGAGCACAAGATCAGGCTGGTTGAAGATGCCTATCAGGTTCTTGCCCTGACGGGCGTTGATGCCGGTCTTGCCGCCGACGGAACTGTCGACCTGCGAGAGCAAAGAGGTGGGGATCTGCACGAAGCGCACGCCGCGCCTGACAATGCCGGCGGCAAAGCCGGTGAGATCGCCGATGACGCCACCGCCGAGCGCGATCACCGTGTCGTTGCGCTCGATCCGCGCTTCGAGCAGCAGGTCGCAGACATTGGTCAGATTGTCGAAACTTTTGGTTTTTTCACCGGCCGGCAGCATCACCGAGACCGCTTCGATGCCGTCGGTCTGCAGGCTGTCCATCAGACCGTCGAGATAATGCGTCCCGACATTCTCGTCCGTGACGATCGCGGCGCGCCGACCCTTGATGCGCGTGGAGATTTCGCCGCCGGCCCGTGCCATCAGCCCAGGCCCGATGAGGATATCGTAGGAGCGCTCGCCCAGCGGCACATGCACCAGGCGTTCCGTCGTTTCGAGCTTGCTCATGAGCGTCCGTCCTTGCCGATATGATCGATGATGGCGGTGAGCACTTCACCGGCGATCACCTCCTTGCGTTCGTCCCTCGACTGCACCGTGATGTCCGCCAGCCCGTATATGGGATACCGCTTGTCCATCAGGTCCTTGAGGGTCTGCTTGGGATTTTCCGTCTTCAACAGCGGCCGATGATCCCGCTTGTTGACACGCTCCCACAAGACGTCGAGATCCGCCTTCAACCAGACCGAAATTCCGCCGCGCTCGACCTGCTTGCGCGTCTTGTCATTGATGAAGGCACCGCCGCCAGTCGAGACCACGCGTGGACCGGACCGCATCAAGCGCTTGATGACGCGGGTTTCCAGCGCCCGGAACTCATCTTCGCCGTATGCCGCGAAGAGTTCGCTGATCGTCATGCGCGACACGCGCTCGATTTCGGTATCGGTGTCGATGAAAGGCAGACCGAGTTGCTGGGCAACGAGGCGCCCGATCGCCGACTTGCCGGCCCCCATCAGACCAACGAGAACCAGGTTGCGGCGACCGAGCGCGGTCCGGGCACGCGCGCCGGGCGTGGGAGCTAGGTTGAAGATCGTATCGGTCATCGGCCTGTTCGCAAGTGTTTCATGACCTATTGACAAATAGGGGGCGAGCGTCAAGCCATGGGCACCAAACCGGCCCCGCTGTCCCGGCCTTGCATCTTGCGCACGCTTCTTCCTATCTAGGAGATGCAAGCCCAAAGGACTATCCATGCCCACACTGTTCCGTTTCCTGTTTTTCTGCGCCACCATCGCCGGCATCGTCTATGTGACGCTGTGGTCCTTTGCCGTCTTTGTCGAGCCGAGGGAACGGGACGTGACGGTGCGCATTCCTTCCGAACGCATCAACCCCGTCGAATGACGGAGAAGGAGACGGCGTGTCGGATCTGAGCCAGGCCCGTGTCGAAGCCTTTCTCGAAATGCTGAGTGCCGAGCGGGGTGCGGCGGCGAATACACTCCTCTCCTATGAACGCGACCTGGAAGATCTTGCTTCCTTCCTGTCAGGGCGCAAGGTTTCGGTCGGCAATGCCACCCGCGACGACCTCATCGCCTATCTGGCCGACCTCACCCGCCGCGGCTTCCAGCCGACCTCGCAGGCGCGGCGTCTGTCGGCCATGCGGCAGTTCTACAAGTTTCTCTATGCGGAAAACCTGCGCGGCGACGACCCGACCGCGATCCTGGATGCCCCGAAGAAGGCACGCCCGCTGCCGAAGGTGCTGACCGTCGAGGATGTGGGCGGCATGCTGACGCTGGCCGAGGAGGAAAGCCGGCTGGAAGGCTCTGACCAGGCACAGCGCATCCGCCGGCTGGCGCTTCTGGAACTGCTCTATGCCACCGGCATGCGGGTGAGCGAGCTCGTATCCCTGCCGGCGAAGGTGTTGACCCAGGAAGGTCGCTTCCTGGTGGTGAAGGGCAAGGGCAACAAGGAGCGGCTGGTGCCGCTGTCGAGAACCGCAATCGAAGCGCTCGCCCGCTACGGCGCGATCCGGGCGCAGAACCCGGTTCATGCCGCGAGCCCCTTCCTGTTTCCCGCCGCCTCGAAAGAGGGCCACCTGCCCCGCCAGGTCTTTGCCCGCGAGCTGAAGGATCTCGCGATCCGGGCGGGTCTGTCGGCAGCAGCCGTCTCGCCGCATGTGCTGCGCCACGCCTTCGCCAGCCATCTGCTGGGCAATGGTGCGGACCTGCGCGTGGTGCAGGAACTGCTGGGCCACAGCGACATTTCCACGACACAAATCTACACGCATGTGCTGGACGAGCGCCTGCAGCAACTGGTCCAAACGCATCACCCCCTTGCAAAACAGGCCAAAAACCCCGATTAGGACCGGCAATACCGGTTCCTGCGGGCGGCGAGCGCCAGGGACAAACGATCGGAACGGAGTTCATGCACAATTATCTCGACTTCGAAAAACCCATCTCCGACCTCGAGGCCAAGATCCGCGAACTGAAGAAGATCGCGGAAGAGGACGAGAGCATCGACACCTCGGAAGAAATCACTCGGCTGGAAAGCCGCGTCGACGAGGCGATGGTGGAGATCTATTCGAAGCTGAATGCCTGGCAGAAGACGCAGGTTGCGCGCCATCCGCAGCGCCCGCATTTCGTCGATTATGCCGAACATCTCTTCACCGAATTCACGCCGCTGGCCGGTGACCGCAAGTTTGCCGAAGACGCCGCCATTCAGGCCGGCCTCGCCCGCTTCCGTGGTCAGCCTGTCGCCGTGATCGGCCAGGAAAAGGGTAACGACACCAAGTCGCGCATCAAGCACAATTTCGGCAGCCCGCGCCCCGAAGGCTATCGCAAGGCGATCCGCGTCATGGAAATGGCCGATCGTTTCGGCCTGCCGGTCATCACGCTGATCGACACGGCCGGCGCCTATCCGGGCGTCGGTGCCGAAGAACGCGGCCAGGCGGAAGCCATCGCCCGCTCGACGGAAATGTGCCTCGGCCTGAAGGTGCCGATGATTTCGGTCGTCATCGGCGAAGGCGGCTCCGGCGGCGCGATCGCGATCGCCACCGGCAACCGCGTCTACATGCTCGAACATGCAATCTACTCGGTCATTTCGCCCGAAGGCGCCGCCTCCATCCTCTGGCGGGATTCGACCCGCGCCAAGGAAGCCGCGACCAGCATGAAGATCACGGCGGAAGACCTTAAAGGTTTCGGCATCATCGACGGCATTATACAAGAGCCGGTCGGCGGCGCCCATCGCGCCCCGGAAAAGGTCATCCATGCCACTGGCGACGTGATCTTCACGGCACTCACCGAACTCTCCGCGCAATCGGGCGACAAGCTGCGCACGGACCGCCGGCAGAAATTCCTCGACATCGGCCGCAATCTCTAACCACACAGGGCTTTTGCCATCACTCTGCCGCTTTGCCATCATAGCGGCAGAGGACGGATAAGGGCCTACGGGTTTCCGGTGGTTTATAATTTGTGAAGAAAGACATTATAAACTATTGATCCCGGGCTTGTACGAGCCTGAATATCATTTCTGGAAAGAGCGTTTGCGCATGCGCTTGACATCAACGGCCCTGCTCCTGGTTTTTGCCGCTGCCCTCGCGGGCTGCAATGACACGTTGGAAAGCGCGACCTACGATACCCCCAGGGTCTCGAACAAGGTCGAACAGCCTCTGCCCGGCCGCATCCTGGCCGAGATCCAGAAAAAGGGCATGGAGCGCAATTCACCGATCATGCTGCGCATCTTCAAGGAAGAGGGCGTGCTGGAGGTCTGGAAGGCCAAGACCAACAACCGCTTCGACCTGATCGAGAGCTACGATATCTGCGCATGGTCGGGTCGTCTCGGCCCGAAAGTCAAGGAAGGCGATCGCCAGGCGCCTGAGGGCTTTTATCCGCTGACGCCCTATCACCTGAACCCGCATTCGAAATACTTTCTCGCGATCAACACCGGCTTCCCGAACCGCTTCGACCAGGCTCATGGCCGCAGCGGCTCGAACCTGATGATCCACGGCGCCTGCTCGTCCTCGGGCTGCTATTCGATGACCGACGCGCAGATCCTCGAGATCTACGCCTTCGCCCGAGACGCCTTCAAGGGCGGACAGAAATCCGTGCAGCTGCAGGCCTTCCCCTTCCGCATGACGGCGGAAAACATGGCCCGCCATCGCCACAGCCAGCACAGCGAATTCTGGAAGATGCTGAAGGTCGGCTACGACCAGTTCGAGGTGACCAAGCGCCCGCCCGACGTGAATGTCTGCGAGAAGAAATACGTCTTCAACCAGCTGGTCCCGGACGGCACGAGCTTCAATGCCCAGGCTGCCTGCCCGCCGATGTCGACGCCGCCGGCATTGGAAATGGCCATGGCCGGCTACAATGCCGCCTATGGCAAGGCCTATGACAAGGCGATGAACAAGTTCGACGGCAAGATCTGGTACGACCCGACCGAAGCCGAGCGCAAGGCGCTGGTCGCCGATCTGCGCCGGTCGCGCGCCAAGGACCTTGCCTTTGCTCCGACAGGTTCGGCGCTGAAGGCAGGCAAGCTGCTCGACCTTGATGATGTCGATCCGGCGATGCTGAGTGCCCCGAACGGGGCGGCAGCCGTCAACCGGATGGCATCCAACCCGACGACCAGCCAGCAGGCGGCGCCGATGTCGACGCCGGTGCCCGCGCCCTCGACGCCGCAGATCGCGGCCGGTCAGGCAGCGTCGCAGGCGCCCGTCACCCAGACGGCAGGCGCAATACCCGTGCCGCAGCCGAATCCGCTCGCACCATCGCCCGTGGCGGTCGCGCCCGAAGCACAGGCAAAGAAGAAGCCCTTCTGGATGCTCTGGCAGTCGGAATGACCGACGCCGCCTTCTATGACCTGAAGGGGCTGAAATGCCCCTTGCCGGTTTTGAAGACGCGGCGCAGGCTGGCCGACATGAAGCCCGGCGAGGAGTTGCTGATCGAGACGAGCGACCCGCTCGCCGGCATCGACATCCCGCATTTCTGCCACGAGGACGGCCATGATCTGCTGGTCCAGGAACGACTGGATAGCGGCCATCGTTTCCGTATCCGCAAAGGCCCGGCGCCGGCCTGAGAGCAGGGCTTCTCCCGTATCCGGCCCTCGCAGAAATTCCGACCCTAGAATTTGAATCCGGGCACCGACAGAGGATTGTCGGTCATCGCAGCGCGATCAGGTCGGTCGATCGCGACCTTTCCGGTGAAGGCGCCGAACAGATCCCGGACAAACTCCTCCGGCAGGTCCCTGGTGATCAGGACCAGTCGCGTCTTGCGGTCGGATCCCTCTGGCCAGGCGGGCAGCCGCACCGGCGGATGGAAGATCGATTGCACCCCGTGCAGCACCAGCGGCTTGTCCGGCCGGTCGGTGAGCGCCACGATTGCCTTCATCCGCAAGAGCTTGTCACCATGCGCCGAGCGCAACAGATCGATGAACATGTTGATCGCCATCGGATCGATCGGCTGATCGTGCACGATCGCATAGGAGCGGATCGAGGCGCCGTGCCGGTTCACATCATGCGCGTGATCGTGATGGTGGTGCCCATGCGTGTCGTGATGGCCATGCTCGTGATGGTCATGATGATGGTGATCGTCGGCTGCGGCGATTTCGTCGCGGAGCCAGCGATCGACATCGGCAATCTTGCTGCCGGGATCGTAGAGGCCGTTGATCAGGATCGAGGCCTGGGCCGCGGCATCCTCGTCACCGTCGGTGATCGGAGCGCGCGGATTGAGCGCCCGGAGCCGGGCGGTCACACGAGCGATCGTATCGGCATCGGCCAGCGTCTTCTTGGTGAGGATCAGCCGGTCGGCGACCGCCACCTGGCGGTAGGCCTCGGGGAAGGTCTCGATGGTCGACAATCCGTTGACGGCGTCGACCACGGTGACGACACCGTCGAGATCGAAATGCTGGGCGATAGCGGGATGCCCCATGACCGACTGCATGACAGGCGCCGGATCGGCGAGCCCCGTGGTTTCGATCACGATGCGCGACAGGGGTTTCAGGCGCCCCGTCTGCATGCCGTCGATCAGTTCGGCCAACGTATCGACCAGCTCCCCGCGCACGGTGCAGCACAGGCAGCCGTCAGAGAGTTCCACCACTGCATCGTTGGAGGCCTCGACCAGCAGGTGATCGATGCCGACCTCGCCGAATTCATTGATGATGACGGCGGCATCCTTCATGGCCGGATCCTTGAGGAGCCGGTTCAGCAGGGTCGACTTGCCGGCCCCAAGGAAGCCGGTAAGGATCGAGACGGGGATGCGCTGTGTGGTCATGATGCTGCTCAAAAGGTCGGACGTGGCTTGGGGATCGGCACGTTGGCGATTTCGCCAGCGGGCGCCTTCTTCGGGTCTGCCGGTTCGCTGCCCGGGATCAAACCGGCAAAACTCATCACCGGCGGACGGCCCATTTCGCGGATATAGGGCGATAGCAGCTTCATACGACCCGCCTCGTCGCGGCCCTCGCTGCGCACCGCGCGCGCCTTCGGGTTGCAGATATCAGCGCTGATATCGGCGACCTGATCCTGCCCCTCGCCATAGGGCTGCAGGGCTTCGAGCCGGTTGCCGGCAGTGCTGGTGGTCAGTGCCTTCTGCAGAAGATCTGCGGACATGTCCGTCCGCGCGCCGAGGCTGTCCGCACCCAGCACCACGGAAATCACCGTGCGGCCGTTGCGTGTCGCCGAGGCAATCTGGTTGAAGCCGGACGCGCAGATGTAACCGGTCTTCATGCCGTCGGCACCGGGGAAACGGCCAATCAGCATGTTGAAGTTGGGATAGTCCTTCTTGCCGGTCGACACGCCTTCGAGCGAAAAATAGCCGGCATGTTCGGGATATTCCCGCCGGATGGCCGCTGCCAAAAGCGCGAGGTCCCGCGCCGTGGAATACTGGCCCTTGCCGGGCAGGCCGTTGGGATTGATGAAGCGGCTGGAACTCATGCCGAGGCGCTTGGCTTCGGCATTCATGCGCGCAATGAAGGCCCCCTCGGTACCGCCGACGGTTTCGGCAATCGCCACCGCCACATCATTGGCCGACTTGACCAGCAGGAGCTTCAGCGCGCTGTCGAGTGTGAGTTTCGAGCCTGGCTTGAAATACATCTTGCTGGCCGGCTGGTCGGCAGCATGTTTGCTCATCACGACGACGGTATCGAGCGAAAGCTGGCCGCTGCGGATCGCCTGGAACGTGACATAGGCCGTCATCAGCTTGGTGAGCGAGGCCGGATACCATTTCCGGAAGGCCTCCTGATGGGCGATCACACGACCGCTGGCGACATCCACCACCACGACGGGATTGGCAGCGGCGATATTGGGCACGACGGTGGCCACGAGGGCGGCGGCGACGGAAATCCGACGGATGGCGGCTCTGACGGAAAACATGCCCGGGCGCTGCGTTGACACGATTGGGAACCTCGTATTCGCTGGTAAGAGGCACCGGCATTGCCGTGCCATGGAAGTGCAAGCAATGGCAAAGCCCATTGAATACGTCAATTGAAAGGCGCACATTCCGACCCGACAATCATGTGATCCAATGCGTCCAGGACAACACAATGCCGATACTGAACCGTGCCTCCGAACTCCAGTCGGCGGCAACCGAGTGGCGCCGCCATCTCCATGCCAATCCCGAAATTCTCTATGACGTCGAAAACACAGCGGCTTTCATCGCGGAGAGACTGAAAGACTTCGGCGTCGACGAGATCGTGACCGGCATCGGCCGCACCGGCGTGGTGGGTATCATCAACGGCACGGGCCAAGGCCCGACCATCGGGCTACGCGCCGATATGGATGCGCTGCCGCTTGAGGAAATCACCGGCAAACCCTGGGCCTCGGTCACATCCGGCCGCATGCATGCCTGCGGCCATGACGGCCATATGGCCATGCTTCTGGGTGCGGCACGCCATCTGACCGAAACGCGCAATTTCGCCGGCCGTGTGGCTGTGATCTTCCAGCCAGCCGAAGAGGGTGGTCGCGGCGCGCTCGCCATGGTCGAGGACGGCATGATGGAGCGTTTCGATATCGCAGAGGTCTATGGCATGCACAACATGCCGGGCAAGACGGCAGGGAGTTTCGCCATCCGCAAGGGTGGCATCATGGCCGCCCCCGATAAGTTCGCCTTGAAGATCATCGGTCGCGGTGGACATGCGGCCGAGCCACACAACACCTCCGATACCATCGTCATTGGCGCCCAGATCGTGGGCGCGCTGCAGACGATTGCCGCGCGCAATGCCAATCCGCTGCGCTCGGTGGTCGTGTCGGTCACCCAGTTCCATGCCGGCACCACGCACAACATCATCCCCGAAGAAGCCTTCATCTCCGGCACTGTGCGGTCCCTCGACGAGGCGGTGCGCGACCTTGCCGAACGGCGCATCGGCGAGATCGCGGCAGGCATCGCCGCTGCCCATGGGGCGCTGGTCGAGTACGACTATGAACGCGCCTGCCCGGTGACCGTCAATCATCCGCGGGAAACCGAACACGCCGCGCAGGCCGCCATCGACATCGTCGGTCCCGAGGGCGTCGATACCGAGGTTGATCCGAGCATGGCCGGCGAGGACTTCGCCTTCATGCTGCAATCTCGCCCCGGCGCCTATATCATGATCGGCAACGGCGACACGGCCGGCCTGCACAACCCGGCCTACGACTTCAATGACGAGATCCTGGCGACCGGCATCTCTTACTGGGTGCGCCTGGCCGAGCGACGTCTGCCGCGCTGACCTCTAAAACCTTGGCAAGCCCTGCGGAAAACCGCTTGGCTTGCCCCTCCGGCTTTTGTATGGAGGAAGAAGTGGTTCCGTAGCTCAGCAGGATAGAGCACCAGATTCCTAATCTGGGGGTCACGCGTTCGAATCGCGTCGGGATCACCATTGCGTCACAAGAAGTGCCCTGTCCGAATCTGGGGTTGCAATCGACTGTGTTTCTGGCGAGCATGGATCGATCCGTGCTGGCGCTTGATGTTCCGATTGGCCAGCGGATATCGGGAGGGAATGTGATGCCCCCAAGATCCCATGCTTTCAAGACCAGCACGGCCGAGATCGTCGAGCGCGCGGTCACCCGGATCAACGACAGCGCAGCAGCCGTGATGGAAGGCCAGGGCGAAGAAAATGCCACGGCGCTTTTGCGGTATCTCGTGGAAAATGGCATGCGGGACGAGGACGACCTGGTCGAGTTGGCCGTGCTCGCCAATGGCAAGCGCTACGATCCTGCCGAAGGGACATTTACCTAACGTCAGACGGCAGGCTTGGTGCCGTCCCGAGAGGTTACGGGCGTCGGCACTTTTGTCGTGCTGGCAGCTTTCTCTGGTGGCCGCGTTGCTCCGCCGTTTCTCAATGGGAGGAAGGGCTGGTTCCCGAACAACCGCATATAGACAAGTGCACCGCCGAGAACGACGGGGCCGAGCATGACAAGCATGAGCCAGGGGATTTCGGCCATCAGAATGCCTCGCTGATCGTGCCAGAGCAGTCCGGATGCCAACCTGTTTCGACGGTAATCTTTCCCGCACTCAGTCCGGATTGGGAGACTTTTCGTCCAGGGCCGTTTGCAATTCCTGGGCGAGCGTCATCAGATGCTGCGGGACCTGCTCCCGCGCGAGCGCAGCCATCAAAAGATCGAGCTTGTCTCTGACGACCCCGCCGGTGCGATCGCGACGGCCTGGAAGAGAGCGTGCCGATGGCTTAGACATTCGGTTCTCCGATATGCGTGTGTCGGAGGGCCCCACAAATGGCCGGGCCCTAATAGTCTTACGTCAACTGCGGCCCTTTGGATCGTCGCTCGCTGAATTTTCGGCCATTGTCGAGGGATCGCGCGGGCCGAGTTCCGGAAAGGCGCTGAGCAACGCCTCAGTACCATTGTAGACGAGCGGTTCCGTCTTGAGCACGATGCTGAGACTGTCGGACACGTCGACCCCATCTTCATGCAGGATCTCGACCCTATCTCCGGACGCCAGTACGAGTGTGGCCCGTCGCTTGAAACCCTGCTTGATCAGCCAGTCGCGAGGCGCCTGCAGATCGACTGTCACGGACAGACGCCCATCGGTCTTTTGAGCAGCCACATGGTAGGACACAGGCGAAAGGCGTTCACCGATCAATAGCTGTCCCTGCCCGTCCGCAATCTCCAAATCTGTCATGTCGCGCCCTTTCACGTCTCTGGAATGAACAGCAAACACCGGCTGACGACAGATGTTCCCTTTGAAAAACGTGGTCCCGGACGGAACTCCCGCCACGACCACACGTTGATGAAACGAAAATTGAGGAGCGTTTTCAGCACGAGGCGATCATGAGCAGCGCAAGCCAGACCACGGATCACGAAGAGATCCGCCGCTGGATCGACGAGCGGGAGGGCACACCGTCACGCGTCAAGGACAGCGGTGAAGGTGGAATTCTGCGGATCGATTTTGGCGACAAGGAGGAAAACCTGGAGCCAATGGACTGGGACGCGTTCTTTTCTGTCTTTGAAAAAAGCGACCTGGCCTTTCTGCACCAGGATCGGACCGACGACGGCAAGCTAAGCCGTTTCAACAAGTTCGTGAGCCGAAGCTGATCGCGATGCCGCCAATGGATAATCTTTGCAGCGCTGGGCCAGGTCTCGTTTTGCCGACGGCTTTTGGGCAGCCCGCATACGTCTATCGACATGGGAGGAGCGTGACTTGAAGACCCGCACACGCAGCGCCGAGCTTGCCGCACAGTCCGACGTCGTGGAACTCATTCCGGCACTGCGGGCTTTCGCGCGCACCTTTTGCCCCAAACCCGAAGAGGCCGACGATCTCGTTCAGGAGACGCTGACCAAGGCGCTCGCCAACCTCGACAAGTTCGAGCCGGGCACGCGGCTGAAATCCTGGCTCTTCACCATCATGCGCAACACCTTCTGTACCCGCTTCAAGAAAAGCAGTCGCGAGACGGTCGGATTGCCGGAGGGCCTCAGCGCGAAACTCACCACCGAACCGACGCAGGAATGGACCGTGCAGGCCGACGAAGTGCGGCGCGCGCTCGACCGCCTGCCCGCACATCATCGGGAAATGCTGGTGTTGATCGTCATGCTGGGCGAGCGTTACGAGGATGCCGCCGAAATTTGCGGCTGCGCAGTGGGGACCGTCAAAAGCCGGCTCAGCCGCGCCCGTCAGCAGCTTCGCCGCGAGCTTGGTGACATGGGCAATGATAGCCCGGTTGGCTGATGCGCGACCCTGACAACGCTGGGCTGGAAACGACCATCCCCGAAGATAGGGCGGAGCTCGAGGAAATCGGCCTGACTTACACGACCGATTCCGCACCGGGCATTGCCCGACGCCGGCGCGGGACGGGATTTTCCTATCATCTCCCCGATGGCAACAGGATCGGCGACGAGACGATCTTGCAGCGGATCCGCAGCTTGGCATTGCCGCCCGCCTATGAGCGTGTCTGGATTTCGCTTGATCCGCGCGGCCACCTGCAGGCGACAGGCTTCGATGCCCGGGGCCGCAAGCAGTATCGCTATCATGCCGACTGGGCTTCCTGGCGGAGTTCGCGCAAGTTTGGTGATCTGGTGTCATTCGGTGAGGTCCTGCCATCCATCCGACGCCGGATCCTACGTGACCTGGAAGACCGGACGCAGGAAACCCCTTTCCTTCTTTCAGCCCTCGTCAGCCTTCTCGACGTCACCTATATGCGCGTTGGCAACCGGACCTATGTCGAGGAAAACAAGACCTATGGCGCGACCACCTTGCAGAAGCGGCACTTGACGTTCGAGCAGGACGGTATTCGTCTGAGCTTCACCGCCAAGGGTGGCAGGCGGGTGCGGCGCAAACTGCGCCATCCACGGCTACAGAAAATCCTCGAAGAGATCGCCGACCTCCCCGGACGCGACCTGTTCTCCTGGCGAGACCGGGAAGGAATGCTCCACCGGATCGATTCCGGCAGGCTGAACGCCTATCTCTGCCAGATCGCCGGTCTCCCGCTCTCGGCAAAAACCTTCCGCACCTGGGGTGGCAGCGTTTCCGCTTTCGGTGAGGCCTGGCGGATGATCCAGGCGAACGAACGACCGACGATCCGACAGATGTGCCAGGTCGCGTCGGATCGATTGCACAACACGCCGAGCATCTGTCGCTCGAGCTATGTGCATCCGGCCATCCTGGGACTGAGTGACAGGGAGGCGGACCTTGCAGAGGTCGAGGCGGCCGTTGCGAGCTTCACGGGCCATAGCCTTCTGCGCGCCGACGAGAACCGCCTCATGGCCTTCCTCCAGGCGTCGTCTCGAACGGGATCGACGTCGTGACATGAAAAGGCCCGGATGAACCGGGCCTTTTTTTGAAGATCTTCTACGCCGGTGGTATCAGGCGGCCTTGGTCTGGGCTGCCGAATTGACGGCCTTTTTGGCGAGTTTGGTCAGCGCCGCGTCGGTCTTGGATTCCTCCTGCAGCGTGGCATCGAGAAGCGTCACGGCTTCGGCATAACCGAGCTGCTCGGCCCAGGTCCGGAGCGTGCCGTAACGGCTGATCTCGTAGTGTTCGACGGCTTGGGCTGCGGCAAGCAGGCCCGCGTCGAGAGCCGGCGCACCCTTGAATTCTTCCATGATCTCTTCGCCCTCCTCGAGGATACCCTCGATGGCAGCGCAAGTTTTGGCGCGCGGGCGTTTGCCGATGATTTCGAAAACCTGCTGCAGGCGTTCGATCTGGCCTTCGGTTTCATCCTTGTGCTGCTGGAAGGCAGCTTTCAGCTGTTCGTCCTGCGCGGCACGCGCCATCTTCGGCAGAGCCTTCAGGATCTTGCGCTCGGCATAATAGATATCCTTCAGCGTCTCATGGAACAGGTCGTCAAGCGTCTTCGTAGCCATGGGTTTCTCTCCTCGTTTGTTGGGAATTGCACGAGAACAACCTGCCGGAAGTCGCTTTGTTCCTGGGGGATATTTTCCCGCGAATGGGGAACGTTCGAACGCGATGCCGGTTCTGCATGCTTACTGTGCAACCGCGTTGGTAACGCAAAGGAGACAGTTATGACGATTCAAAACGACGACGCAGACCTCGGGCGGCGGCACGCCCCGAACGGCCACTATACCCCAGGGGAGAGCGGCTTCGTCGACCGATCAAGGGACGACGTGGAGCCGTCGGAAACCCGTGACCAACGGATCCTTGGGATCATCACCGCCCATCTTCGCGACGATCCGACCCTGGATGCCTCGGCCATTCACCTTGATGTCGAAAATGGTGACGTCACCCTTAGTGGTTTGGTGACCGACAATGCGGAGAGATTGCGGGCAGAGGCATTTGTCCTGCGGACCGCAGGGGTGAAACATGTGATGAACGATCTGGAGATCCGGATTTCGGGAGAAGGCAGCGTCATGACGCAAGCCTGAACGATCGCCCCCCAGTCTCGGCCGCACAAGTGTTGACGACGACAGCACGGCGATGGCCTCCTGCACGTCGCCGGGCACGTTCCATTCGACCGTCGCGGTATCGAGCGTTACTGCGCTCTTGATCATGGCTGTGCGTGGAACCTGGCCGAGCCGGATGCTCCCGTCGCGCCGCGCGCGTCCCTCCGCAGAACTTTCCAGCAATTGCCTGCCGACATCGAACACGGCGACGATGGCGCAGACAGGGTTTCGCCTAGAAAAGGTGGTACCGATTGCCCGCGCTCAGATGGCATCGACGCCGATCTGGCCGCTTAACGGGCCCCGCCGCGTGTCGATGATCAGCCTGAGGGGAAAGACAAAGGCGCCGTGGACCGCCCAGCAGACAGGGCGCGCTTTCCCACAATCGGACGGTCGGCGCGATGTTCGGTATCCCACGCCCCTTCTTTCGGCGCATCGCCAAAAGGCCTCACTCTTGCTGGTCCCGTCTTTCCCTTGTAGAGCCATCTGAGCATGAAGCAATCGGACGTAAGCAGCATGATCGACAGCGACCGACCCCGCCGCCTCTCAGTCCTCGGCTCGACCGGATCGATCGGCGTCAACACGCTCGATGTCATCGAGCAATTGGGCGGCCGCGACAGCTTCGAAGTCATGGCACTGACCGGCAACGGCAATCTGGATCTGCTGGCCGATCAGGCACGCCGCACCGGCGCCAAGCTGGCGGTGACCGCCGACGAGAGCCAGTACATCGCCTTGAAGGACCTGCTCTCCGGATCAGATACCGCCGTTGCCGCCGGAGCGAGCGGACTGGACGAAGCCGCCGACATGGACGCCGGCTGGGTTATGGCGGCGATCGTCGGCACGGCAGGACTGGCGCCGACCCTGCGCGCTGCCGCACGCGGCGCCGATATCGCGCTCGCCAACAAGGAATGTCTCGTCTCAGCCGGTAGCCTGTTCGTCGAGGCCGTTAGGAAGGGCGGAGGACGGCTGATCCCGGTCGACAGCGAACATTCGGCCATCTTCCAGTGCCTGGAACAGGACCAACGCCACGCCCTGGAACGCGTCGTCCTGACGGCCTCCGGCGGGCCCTTCCGCACCTATACGAAGGCGCAGATGGAGAACGTGACGGTGCAGACCGCCCGCACCCATCCCAACTGGTCGATGGGCCTGAAGATCTCCGTGGGCAGCGCCTCGATGTTCAACAAGGCGCTGGAAATGATCGAGGCGAAACACCTCTTCGACGTGCGCCCTGACCAGATCGAGGTCGTCGTGCATCCGCAGTCGATCATCCATTCGATGGTGGGCTATACCGACGGCTCGGTGATCGCCCAGCTCGGTGTCCCCGACATGCGCACGGCGATCGGCTATGCGCTGACCTATCCGAAACGCCCGGCGCTGAATGTCGACCGGCTCGATTTTGCCAAACTCGCACGGCTCGACTTCGAGGCTCCCGACGAGACACGGTTTCCGGCGATCAGGCTGGCGCGCACCGCGCTTGAGCGGGGCGGTCCGCAGGGAGCGATCCTCAATGCGGCCGAGGAAACCGCCTTCAACGCCTTCGTCGAGGACAAGATCCGCTTCCTCGACATGGCCGATATCGTGGAGCGGGTGATGGACGACCTCACGGGTCTCGCCGAGCCGACCTCGATCTCGGACGTCTTTGCGGCCGACCGCGAGGCGCGGCGGCAAGCGGCAGACGTCATCGCGAAGCGATAGACGCCTGCTCAGCGGTCGTAGACGGCCGCGCGCAGCATGTCCGGATAGGCCCCGATGCAGCCCTCCAACGCATTGTTGGTGAGGCTGACCACGGTCAGCCGCTCGGCCGGATCCATGAACCAGGTATTGCCGTAGACGCCGCCCCACTGGATTGCACCCTTTGGCAGAGCCGTCATCGCTGCGGCCGGATCGACGACCAGACCGCCGACAACGGTGAAACGGTAACCCGGTTCGCCATCGATCTTCCCGATCTGATTGGAGAGTGCGGCTTGCGCGAGCGCGGGAGAGAGCAGACCTGCGCCATCCTTTCGCAGCATTTCGAGCAACAGCAGGAAATCGCGTGCCGTGCCCGCCATGCCGGCGCCACCGGACTGGAATGCCCTAGGATTGAAGATCCGGGCCGGCGAAAATACCGTGCGCCAACCCTCCTCGTCGCCGCTGACCCATGGGTCTGGCATACGGACCGGCCGGTCCGGATGATCGGCATAGGCGACGGCGAGACGATCCGGGTCGGTGACATGAAAACGCGCATCCGTCATGCCAAGGGGGCCGGCGACATAATGAACCACCGCCGCTTCCAGCGTGTCGCCATGGATGGCCGCGAGAACGCCGCCCAGAATGTCAGTTGCAAAGGAATAGGCCCAGCGCGCACCCGGTTCGAAAGCGAGTGGGATGCCGTTGTGGCGGCTGAAATTCTCGTCGAGGCTGAGATCGGTATTGCCAAGGCCCAGCGTCATCCGTTGCCCCTCGGGCAGGAGTTCGAGCGTAGGGTCGTAGGTGAGACCCGAGGTATGGGTGAGGAGATGGCGGATGGTGATTGGGGCCTCGCGTCCATCCGGCGTCTTCGGCCGGAACCAGGGCAGGTGATCGACGACGCGATCTTCAAGGCTGAGCAGACCCTTTTCGATCATCACCAGGGCGGTAACGGCAACGATCGGCTTGGTGACGGAGGCATAGCGGAAGATCGTATCGAGCCGCACAGGCACGCCCGCCTCGCGGTCGGCGAAGCCTGCTGTCTTCTCCAGGAGCGGTTTGCCGTCCTGATAGACCAGCACCACGGCGCCCGTGATGCGTTCTTCTTCGATCACTCTGTCGATCAGCGCATCGACGCGTTTGGCAATGGTCACGTGCTCAAAACCTCCATACGAAAAATGCGGGCCCCGTTACCGGGACCCGCATCGTTATGCGAAGGATTTGGCCTGCGATCAAGCGACCGCGCGGGCGAGCGCGCAGCGCGACCAGAGCTGGTGCAGCGAGCCGACCAGGTGTTCGAGATCGGCGTCGGAATGCAAAGGCGTCGGCGTGATGCGCAGCCGCTCGGTCTTTTTCGGGACCGTCGGATAGTTGATCGGCTGCACATAGATGGAACAGTTGTCGAGCAGCAGGTCGGAGATCCACTTGCACTTCGACGCATCACCGACCAGCACCGGCACGATATGACTCGGGTTCTGCACATGCGGAATGCCGGCCTTGTCGAGCATGAAGCGCAGACGGCGCACGCGCTCCTGGTGAGCAAAACGCTCGACCTGGCTGGTCTTGAGATGGCGGATCGAGGCGACCGCACCGGCGGCAAGCGCCGGCGGCAGAGCCGTGGTGAAGATGAAGCCCGAGGCAAAAGAGCGGACGAAATCGCAGAGCGCTGTCGAAGCGGCGATATAACCACCCATGACGCCAAACGCCTTGCCAAGCGTGCCTTCGATGACCGTCAGGCGGTGCATCAGGCCTTCGCGTTCGGCAATGCCACCACCATGGGCACCGTACATGCCGACGGCATGGACTTCGTCGAGATAGGTCATCGCGCCATACTTGTCGGCGAGATCGCAGATTTCCTTGATCGGCGCGATATCGCCATCCATCGAATAGACCGATTCGAATGCGATCATCTTCGGCGCACGCGGATCGGCTGCCGCAAGCTTGGCTTCCAGATCCTTGATGTCGTTATGCTTCCAGATGACGCGCTCGGCCTTCGAATAGCGAATACCTTCGATCATCGAGGCGTGGTTCAACGCGTCGGAGAAGATGATCAGGCCGGGGATCTTGGCGCCGAGCGTGCCGAGTGCTGCCCAGTTCGAGACATAACCCGACGTGAAGATCAGCGCCGATTGCTTGCCGTGCAGATCGGCGAGTTCGCGCTCGAGCAGAACGTGATAGTGATTGGTGCCAGAGATATTCCGGGTGCCTCCCGCACCCGCGCCACAGTCATCAATCGCCTGTTTCATCGCGTCGATGACGACAGGGTGCTGGCCCATGCCGAGATAGTCGTTCGAACACCAGACGGTGACGTCCTGGGTGCCCTTGTCGGTGTAGCGGGTGGCACGGGGGAAATTGCCTCGCTGGCGTTCGAGATCAGCGAAGACGCGGTAGCGGCCTTCCTCGTGAAGTCCTGCCAACTGCTCCGTGAAAAACGCCTCGAAATCCATTCCTGTCACTCCAGTATCTGACACCCTTTTGGGTATCTCGGGCAGCGCGGTCAACCCCGGCATTGTACATTCATTCTAAACTGCGACAAAAGGCGCTAACTTTAGAAGTTTCACATATAGATACTAACGATTTCCTGCACCATCAATTTGATCTGCGTCAAGCTTCGAGGAAAAGGACGGCTGAAGCCGTCCTTTTCCCTGATCCGCGACCCCGACCCTTTGTTCAAGACGCAGCGACTGCCCGCTTCGCCATCACCCGAACGAGATTCGCGCGATAGTCGGAGGTACAATGCATATCTGACATAAGATTGGACGAATCGATTTCCACCCCGGCCACCGCATCCGGCGACCAGTTGGCCGAAAGGGCCGCCTCAAGCCCGGCATGGCGGAAGACGCCCGAGGACCCGGCGCCGGTGACCGCGACCCGCACGCCCCCTGCCCCCTTGGAGACAAACACGCCCGTCATCGCGTAGCGCGAGGCCGGGTTGGCGAACTTGGCGTAACCGGCCCGCTCCGGTGCATCGAACCGCACCGCCGTGATGATCTCATCCTCGGCCAGTGCCGTTTCGAACAGGCTGACGAAGAAGTCGTCGGCCGCGATCTCGCGGGTGTTGGTGACGACCGTCGCGCCAAGACCCAAAACGGCTGAAGGGTAATCCGCCGCCGGATCGTCATTGGCGATCGAGCCGCCGATCGTGCCCATATGGCGCACATGCGGATCGCCGATCAGCGAGGCGAGATGGACGATCGCCGGACAGACCGCACGGATGGCCGCCGAAGTGGCGACCTCCGCATGGGTGACGCCTGCCCCGATGGTGACCTGACGGCCATTCACCGTGATGCCCTTCAACGATGCGATATGCCGGAGGTCGACGAGGTCGGAAGGCTGGGCGAGGCGCTGCTTCAGCGCCGCGATCAAGGTCTGGCCGCCGGCGATGAACTTGCCGTCCTCGGCACCGGAGAGAAGCTTTCCGGCATCCTCGATCGACGAGGCGCGGTGATAGCTGGTCGAATAGAGCTGCATGATCCTCTCCTCCCTTATTCGGCGGCCTGGCGGGTCGCATTGGCCTGGAGCGCGCTCCAGACGGCAAGCGGCGTCGCCGGCATGTTGAGGTTATTGTTGCTGATCGCGTCCGTGATCGCATTGATCAGGGCCGGCGGCGAACCGATGGCGCCGGCCTCGCCACAGCCCTTGATGCCGAGCGGATTGCCCGGGCACGGCGTATTCTGGTGCGAGACGTTGAAGGACGGCAGGTCGTCGGCGCGCGGCATGGCGTAATCCATGTAGCTGGCCGTCAGGAGCTGGCCGGTCTGCGGATCGTAATGCACGGCCTCCAGAAGTGCCTGGCCGATGCCCTGCGCGATGCCGCCATGCACCTGTCCCTCGACGATCATCGGATTGATGATATTGCCGAAGTCGTCGGCTGCGACGAACTGCACGATCTCGGTCTTGCCTGTTTCCGGATCCACCTCGACTTCCGCGATGTAGCAGCCGGCCGGGAAAGTGAAGTTGGAGGGATCGTAGAAGGCGCCCTCTTTCAGGCCCGGCTCCATGCCGGACGGCAGGTTGTGCGCGGTATAGGCGGCAAGCGCCACCTGGAACCAGGGCAGCGTCTTGTCGGTGCCGGCGACCTTGAGTTCGCCATTCTCGATGACGATGTCGCTCTCGTCGGCTTCCATCAGATGGGCCGCAATCTTCTTCGCCTTGGCCTCGACCTTGTCGAGCGCCTTGACGATCGCCGACATGCCGACGGCGCCCGAACGCGAGCCATAGGTGCCCATGCCCATCTGCACCTTGTCGGTATCGCCATGCACGATGGAGACATTGTCAATCGGCAGGCCGAAGCGTTCGGAGACCAACTGGGCGAAGGTCGTTTCGTGGCCCTGGCCGTGGCTGTGCGAGCCGGTCAGGACCTCGACGGTGCCAACCGCATTGACGCGAACCTCGGCCGATTCCCACAGGCCCACGCCGGCCCCGAGCGAGCCGACCGCCGCCGACGGCGCGATGCCGCAGGCCTCGATGTAGCAGCTCATGCCGATGCCGCGCAGCTTGCCGCGACGGGCAGCTTCGGCCTTGCGGCCCGCAAATCCGTTCCAGTCGGCAGCGGACATGGCAGCGTCGAGCGAGGCGTCGTAATCGCCGGCGTCGTAACACATGATCACAGGCGTCTGGTACGGGAAGGTCCGGACAAAGTTCTGCCGGCGGAGGTCCGCCGGAGAGACGCCCAGTTCACGCGCAGCTGTCTCGACGGTACGTTCGAGTAGATAGGTCGCTTCTGGACGCCCGGCGCCGCGATAGGCGTCGACCGGCACGGTGTTGGTATAGACCGTGCGCACATTGGCGTGGATCGCCGGGATCGCATACTGGCCCGAAAGCAGCGTGGCATAGAGATAGGTCGGGACCGAGGACGAGAAGAGCGACATGTAAGCGCCGAGATTGGCGATCGTGTCGACCTTGAGCCCGATGATGTTGTTGTCCTTGTCGAAGGCCATCTTCACCTTCGAGACATGGTCGCGACCATGGGCATCAGTGAGGAAGGCCTCTGTCCGGTCCGATGTCCACTTGACCGGCACGCCGGTTTTCTTCGAGGCCCAGAGACAGACGATTTCTTCCGGATAGATGTAGATCTTCGAACCGAAGCCACCGCCGACATCAGGCGCAATCACGCGCAGCTTGTGTTCGGGCGCCACGTTGTAGAAGGCACTCATCACCAGGCGGGCGACATGAGGGTTCTGCGAGGTGGTGTAGCAGGTGTAGTGGTCTTCCGCCCCGTCATAAATGCCGAGCGTCGCGCGCGGCTCCATCGGATTGGGCGAGAGGCGGTTGTTGTGGATCTCGATCTCGGTGACATGGGCGGCGCGTGCGATCGCCGCATCTGCCAGCGCGCTGTCGCCGATTTCCCAGTCGAAGATCAGATTGCCGGGGGCTTCCGGATGGATTTGTGGCGCACCTGGCTTCAGCGAATCGACCGCACCGGTGACCACCGGTAGTTCCTCGTATTCGACCATCACGGCTTCGGACGCGTCACGGGCCTCGCCAAAACTGTCGGCGACGACGATCGCGACGGCATCGCCGACATAGCGCACCGTTTCATGCGCCAGCGGCCGCCAGGCGCCCATCTTCATCGGGGTGCCATCCTTGGAATGAACCATCCAGCCGCAGATGAGATTGCCGATACCATCGGCCAGCAACTGCTTGCCGTCGAGCACGTCGATGACACCCGGCATGGCCTTGGCCGCAGACACGTCGATCGACTTGATCTTGGCATGCGCGTAGGGCGAGCGGACGAAATAGGCATACCGCATGCCGGGGACGACCATGTCATCCGTGTACCGGCCCTTGCCGGTCAAGAAACGCTTGTCTTCCTTGCGCGCAACCCGTGCGCCGATACCTTCAACACCCATTGTCTTCTCCTCCAGAAGTGAGCGATTGGCGAAAGGCGAACAGGGGCTGAGTGCGATCACGTGGCGTCGCATTGGCGACGCGGTCTTCGCTACACACTCTTCCCTATTCGCTCGAAGTCACTCGGCGGCCAGACGGCCGGCGGTCATTGCTTCATTGGCCGACAGCACCGCCTTGACGATGTTGTGGTAACCCGTGCAACGACAGATATTGCCTTCGAGCTCATGGCGGACGGTGGCCTCGTCGAGCGCACCGTTGTGACGACAGATCATGTCGAGCGCGGTCATCACCATGCCGGGCGTACAGAAGCCGCATTGCAGGCCGTGATGTTCCTTGAACGCTGCCTGGACCGGATGCAGTTCGCCATTGGCCGCGATCCCTTCGATCGTGGTGATCGCCGACCCGGAAGCCTGGACGGCCAGGATCGAACAGCTCTTGATCGACTTGCCATCCATATGCACGACACAGGTCCCGCACTGGGTCGTGTCGCAGCCGACATGCGTGCCGGTGAGCCCGAGTTTGTCACGAATGAAATGCACGAGCAGGGTGCGATCCTCGCACTCGCCGCTCACTGTCCGGCCGTTCACCGTCAGCGTCACTTTTGCCATCTTGTTCCTCCTCGTGTCTCTCCCGGACACATTCGGTATCGTGTGGGTTTTGTATGACATGTGCAACTGTTCCAGAGGGCCGAAACGAAAATTTTATGTCCCGCATTGCAGCATGAGAGACCCTGTAAATCCTGGGTTCAGATTGGATCCCTAATGAATCGCAGGCCACTTCGCCCGTGTGAGCCACGACCATGGACTTTCGGCCTCGCAGGGCTATGCTCACGTCGGTCGTCGACACCCCGGGCATGGCTCGGCGGCGTGGCACCCTGTCAAACAACCGGCTCGGCCGGACGCGTGGAACTTGGAGAGAAACACATGAAGAAAGCTCTTGTGCTGATGCTTGTCGGCCTGTCGGTGGCCGGCTGCACCCAGACGGAACGGGGCGCCAGCATCGGCGCGGTCGGCGGTGCGATCATCGGCGGTGCCGTCACCGGCAACGTGCGTGGTGCGGCCGTCGGCGCTGCCATCGGCGGCGTATCCGGCGCGATTATCGGCCGCGTCTCGGAACAGCCGGGCCAGTGCTACTACCGCGACCGCTACGGCAACCGTTACATCGACGCCTGCCCGCGCGGCTACTGAGGCGGCCCGTCGCAATCGAAACATGGCGGGGAGATCACACTCCCCGCCTTTTTTCGTAACTGCT
>JARXAQ010000262.1 GCA_029865825.1 Rhizobium sp. | reverse complement strand
GTGATCGCTTCGCGCCTGCCGCTGGCCGCCGACCCTTACCTCACGGCCGCGACCAGCCGTGCGCAGCCTTGGTTGAGGGTTGCGAAATGATCTCCAAGACACCCAATTTCACCGGCTGGCGTGCGGTGATCCTCGCCGAGGAAGACAGCAATGTCGAAAGACTGCGCCGCCAACTATCGCTGCTCGGCTTGACCTCATCCATTCAGTGGCTGCCGCTTTCGGGCGACGACATGCCCGATCTCGTCATCGTCGATGCCGACAGGGGCTGGGACGAACTCCTGCCCTGGCCTGCAAAACGTCCGGCACGTCCGGTCGTGGCCCTGCTCGGCTCGGAAGCCCCCGGCCGCATCGCCTGGGCAATCGGCTGCGGCGCCGCCTCGATCATCCCCAAACCCGTCTCCACGGCGTCGATCTATCCGGCGCTTGTGCTGGCCGTTTCAAGCCACGAACAGCGCAAGGAAGAGGAAGCCCGCATTGCCCATTTGGAAGAGCGGCTGCGCCTGCGGCCCATCGTCTTTGCCGCCATCGAACGCCTCAAGGTGAGCCGGTCGCTGGATGAGGAAGCCGCCTATGCCCTGTTGCGCGACCATGCCATGCGCCAGCGTATGCCGATCGAACGGCTGGCCGCCCTCTTCATCGGCGGCGCCGATGTGATGCGGGAGGTGGGTTGATGCGTGTGCTTCGCGAAATGCTTCGCCAACCGGCCGCCCTGTTCGGCTTCTTGATCATCCTGACCGTCGTCATTGCCGCACTCGGCGCGCCGCTCTTTGCACCCTTCAATCCGGATGAACAGATGTTCGACGGGTTGACACTGGAAGGGGCCCCCATGCCCCCCGGCAGCCCCTTCCTGCTCGGCACCGATACGCTCGGGCGAGATCTCCTGTCGCGCATGCTGTTCGGGGCGCGCACCTCCCTCTTGATCGGCCTCGTCGCCAATGGCGTTGCGGTTGCTATCGGCCTCTTCGTCGGCATCACGGCCGGCTATATGCGCGGGTTTGCGGGAAACATCATGATGCGGTTCACCGACCTGATGATGGCCTTTCCGGCTCTTCTCCTGGCAATTGTGCTGGCGGCACTTTTGAAGCCCAGCCTGTGGATCGTCGCCATGGTCATTGCGCTGGTCAACTGGGTTCAGGTCGCACGGATCGTCTACACAGAAACGCGCGGCCTGGTGGAGCGCGACTTCATCCTGGCGCAGAAGTCGCTCGGTGCCGGACACGGACGCATTCTCTTTCTGCATATCCTGCCGCATCTCATCCCGACGGCGATCGTCTGGGGCACGCTCGGGATCGCAACAACCGTTCTGCTCGAAGCGACGCTCTCCTTCCTCGGCATCGGGGTCCAGCCGCCGAACCCGTCCTGGGGCAATATCATCTTCGAGAGCCAGAGCTATTTCCAGGCCGCTCCCTGGCTGGTCTTCTTCCCCGGTGCGGTGATCCTCTTGACCGCGCTCGCCTTCAATCTGGTCGGAGACGCCCTGCGCGATCTGCTCGATCCGACCCAGCGCGGGAGAGGTTGATGCTCCAGCTTCTTGCCAAGCGGCTCGTCCAATCGGTCCTCATCCTGTTCGGTGTATCCGCAATCACCTTCGTGCTGCTGTATGCTCTGCCGGCCGACCCCGCCCGCATGCTCGCCGGCCGCAGCGCAACGGCCAAGACGGTTGAAAACATCCGCCATGAACTTGGCCTCGACAAGCCGCTGGTCGTCCAGTTCGGTCATTATGTCGGCGGCCTGGTCCAGGGTGACCTCGGCCGCTCCTATGCCCAGAAGACGCAGGTCTCGACGCTGATTGCCGCGCGCCTGCCGGCGACCCTGACACTGATGGCAGCCGGCATCGCCCTTGAGGTCGTGTTCGGCATGGTGCTGGGAGTGACGGCAGCGCTTTATCGCGGCAAGCTCACTGATCGGGTGATCATGATGTCGTCCTTTGTCGGCGTCTCGGCCCCGCAATTCGTCGTGGCCCTTCTGCTGCTTTATGTCTTTGCCGCTACGCTCGGCTGGTTTCCGATGTCAGGCTATGGCACGGCGGCTCACGTGGTCCTTCCCGCCGCAACCCTCGGCCTGCTCGGCGCCGGCTGGTATGCCCGCATGGTCCGCTCGGCAATGATCGACGTCTTGAACCAAGACTATGTGCGGACGGCCCGCGCCAAGGGGCTGTCGCGGGCCCGCGTCGTGCTCCGTCATGCGCTGCCCAATGCGACGCTTCCGATCATCGCCATGATCGGCATCGAGATCGGCCAGTTCATGGGCGGCGTGGTCGTGGTCGAGGCCGTCTACGGCTGGCCCGGCATCGGCCAGCTCGCCTGGCAGGCCATCCAGCAGGTCGACATTCCCATCATCATGGGGGTCACGCTGACCTCAGCACTTGCCATCATCATCGGCAATCTTCTCGCCGACATCATCGCGCCGGCCATCGACCCGCGCATCCGTTCACACTGAAGCCTGACAACAACAAGGGGAACCACCATGTTCAGACGCCTGCTTCTCACCTCCACCGCTGCGGCGATGATGGCATTCTTGCCATCGATTGCCGGCGCGCAGGATACGCCTGCCAAGGGCGGCGACATCGTCGTCACCTACAAGGACGACATCACCACGCTCGATCCGGCGATTGGTTACGACTGGGTGAACTGGTCGATGATCAAGAGCCTGTTTTCGCGCCTGATGGATTACGAGCCCGGCACCGCCAATCTCGTGCCGTCGCTTGCCGAAAGCTTCGTCGTGTCGCCTGATGGCCTGACCTACACCTTCAAGCTGCGCCCGGGCGTGACATTCTCGAACGGCCGCGCGGTTGTCGCCTCCGACGTCAAGTATTCGATCGAACGCGCCGTCAATCCGAAGACGCAAGGTCCCGGTGCCGGCTTCTTCGGCGCGATTTCGGGCTTCGATGCCGTCTCCGGCGGCACCTCTGAGACCCTGTCGGGTATCGAGACGCCAGACGATCAGACCGTGATCTTCAAGCTCTCACGTCCCGACGCCACCTTCCTGCATGTACTCGCCATCAACTTCGCCTCGGTCGTGCCGAAGGAAGCCGTGGAAGCCGCCAATGGCGATTTCGGCAAGAGCCCGGTCGGCTCCGGTACCTTCATCCTGAAGGACTGGACGATCGGCCAGAAGCTCGTCTTCGACCGCAATCCTGATTACTTCAACAAGGACCTGCCCTTCATCGACAAGATCACCGTCGAAGTCGGCCAGGAGCCGCTAGTGGCGCTGCTGCGCCTGCAGAAGGGTGAAGTCGACATTGCCGGCGACGGCATCCCGCCGGCAAAATTCCTCGAGATCAAGAACTCGCCCGAGGGCGCGCAGATGATCGTCGATGGCGAACAGCTGCAGACCGGCTATCTGACGCTCAACACCAAGATTAAGCCTCTGGATGACGTGAAGGTCCGCCAGGCGATCAACATGGCTGTCAACAAGGAGCGCATCACCCGCATCTTGAACGGTCGCGCAACGCAGGCAAACCAGCCTTTGCCACCGTTGATGCCGGGTTATGACAAGACCTTTACCGGTTATGCCTTCGACGTCGAAAAGGCCAAGGCACTGCTGGCCGAAGCCGGCTATCCCGACGGGTTTGAGACCGTGCTCTTCTCCACCAACACCGATCCTCAGCCGCGCATCGCCCAGGCGATCCAGCAGGATCTGGCCGCCATCGGCGTGAAGGCCGAAGTCCGCGCACTTGCCCAGGGCAATGTGATCGCTGCCGGCGGCACCGAGGGTGAAGCCCCGATGATCTGGTCGGGTGGCATGGCCTGGATCGCCGACTTCCCGGATCCTTCCAACTTTTACGGCCCGATCCTCGGCTGCGGCGGTGCGGTCCAGGGCGGCTGGAACTGGTCCTGGTATTGCAACGAAGCGCTCGACAAGCGTGCCATTGAGGCCGATTCCATGTCGGATCCGGCCAAGGTTGCTGAACGTCAGGCAGCCTGGGGCAAGATCTTCACCGACATCATGGCCGATGCCCCCTGGGTGCCTGTGATCAACGAACGCCGCGTGGTCGCCAAGTCCATGCGCATGGGTGGTCCTGACACCATCTACATCGATCCGACCCGCGTCATCAATTACGACGCGATCTTCGTGAAGCCTTAAGTCGGGCCTCATTGCCTCCTTCCCCCTGCGCGCGGGGGGAAGGACCACCTACCCATCAGCTGAAACGTCCGGAGGCATCCCATGTGCGTCGCCTGCAATCACACCATTCACAGCGCTCAACACAATTTCGGCTGGAACCGGGATTTTCCCCCGGCACTCACCGCGAAACCCGGTGAAACCATCCTGTTCGAATGCATGGATTCCTCCGGTGGTCAGATCGGCCGCGATGCCACGCTGGAGACGCTTTCCAATCTCGATTTCGGCAAGATCAACCCGGTCTCCGGCCCCGTTTTCGTCGAGGGCGCCGAGCCCGGCGATGCCTTGAAAGTCACCATCCGCAAGTTTCATCCCTCCGGCCATGGCTGGACCGCCAATATTCCGGGCTTCGGCCTGCTCGCCGACCAGTTCAAGGATCCGGCGCTGCATATCTGGTCCTATGACACGGCCAGCATGGCACCGGCTGCCTATGGCCCTGGCGGCAAGGTGCCGCTGAAGCCGTTCACTGGCACCATCGGCGTGGCCCCTGCCGAACCCGGCCTGCATTCCGTCGTTCCCCCTCGCCGGGTCGGCGGCAACATGGACATTCGCGACATCTCCGCCGGCGTCACGCTCTATCTGCCGATCGAGGTCGAAGGCGCGTTGTTCTCCGTTGGTGATACGCACGCCGCCCAGGGCGACGGCGAAGTTTGCGGCACAGCCATCGAAAGCCAGATGAATGTCGAACTGACCCTCGATCTCGTCAAGGGTGCCAACCTCAAGACACCCCGCTTCACCACCACCGAACCCGTCACCCGCCATCTCGATGGTGCCGGATACGAGGTCACAACCGGGATTGGCCCCGATCTGATGACCGGTGCCCAGGAAGCGGTCATGCGGATGATCGATCTTTTGACCGCCGAACACGGGATGAACCCGGTCGATGCCTATATGCTCTGCTCGGTCTGCGGGGACTTGCGCATTAGCGAGATCGTCGACATGCCGAACTGGGTCGTTTCCTTCTACTTCCCGAGGATCGTCCTCCTGTGACAGGCACAGTTTCTGCATCGGCACCGGTTCTGTCGGTCCGCAATCTGACCCTTGACGCGCGCACGCCGACGGGGCTGAAACGCATCCTCGACGATGTGAGTTTCGAGATTGCGGCCGGCGAGACCCTGTGTCTGGCCGGTGAATCCGGTTCCGGCAAATCGGTGACATCGCTTGCCATCATGGGGCTTTTACCAAAGGCGGCGCTCAGGGTGGCATCCGGCGAGATCCGACTTGCAGAGACGAGCCTTCTCGGTCAAAGCGAACGCGCCATGCGGCGCATCCGTGGCCGCGAGGTCGCGATGATCTTCCAAGAGCCGATGACCTCGCTCAATCCGGTGATGACGATTGGCGCCCAGATGGAAGAGGCGATCCGCGAGCATCGGTCCGACACTGCCGAGAGCCCGCAAACCATCGCCCGACAGATGCTCGATGCCGTCCATATGACAGAGGCAGCACGGCGCCTCACGCAGTATCCGCATGAACTCTCCGGCGGCATGCGCCAGCGCGTGATGATCGCCATGGCACTCTCCTGCCGGCCGAAGGTGCTGATCGCTGATGAGCCGACCACGGCCCTCGACGTGACTGTCCAGGCGCAGATTCTGACTCTGATCCGGGAACTCCGCCGCGAGTTCCAGACCTCGATCCTGATGATCACCCATGACATGGGCGTGGTCGCCGAAATGGCCGACCGGGTCGCGGTCATGCAGCAGGGTCGTATCGTCGAACAGGGTGGAGCCCTAGAGATTTTCGAACGCCCGGCGGCCGCCTACACCCAGCAACTTCTCGCGGCCGTACCACGTCTCGGCGCGCTTGCCGGGACTTCCGAGCCGCCGAGGGTGACATCGCATCCGCCCTTGCCGGCCTCGCCGATACCCGTGCTCGAGGTTGCCGATCTCAGCGTCACCTATGGCGCCAAGACCGGCTGGTTTTCACGCGGAAAGGCACCCCAGCCGACCGTGAAGAAGATCGGTTTCGAGCTGAAAGGCGGCCAGACGCTCGGCCTGGTCGGGGAAAGTGGCTCCGGCAAATCAACGACCGGCAAGGCCGTGCTCGGCCTCATCCCCTTCGACGGCAGCGTCCGGATTGCCGGTCGTGAGGTCTTTCCCGCGTCACCGTCGATTATGCTGCCCATCCGCCGCAGCGCACAGATGATCTTCCAAGACCCTTATGCCTCGCTTGATCCCCGCATGAGCATCGGAGCGGCAATCGCCGAACCGCTGGTCATTCACGGCATCGCCAATGCCTCCGAACGCAAGGACCGGGTCGCTGCTTTGTTGAAACGTGTGGACATGCCGCCGGAGGCCGCAGACCGATATCCCCATGAATTCTCCGGCGGACAGCGTCAGCGCATCTGCATCGCCCGCGCGCTCGCCCTCAAACCGCAACTGATCGTCGCCGACGAAAGCGTCGCAGCGCTCGATGTCTCGGTCCGTGCCCGTGTCCTCGATCTGATGCTGGAACTGCAGGAGGAAATGGGGCTTGCCTATCTCTTCATCTCCCACGACATGGCGGTGATCGAGAAGATGGCGCACAATGTCGCCGTGATGCGCGGGGGCGAGATCATTGAGATCGGCTCACGGGCCCAAGTCTTCGAAGCGCCCAGAGACCCCTATACACGTGCCCTGATGGCGGCTGTTCCAATCCCGGACCCCCGACACTATCGCTAAGCGTGTGGGTCCACAGGACCCGGATCCCAGCCGGGGTAAGTGGACGAACGGCGTCTGCGGCTGTTCATGAGGCGGAAGTGTGGGAAGAATGACTGCGAAGCGGTCATCAGAAAAAAGCTTGGCTCCGACTTCGGTGACGGATCAACGTTGCAGTTCGGGGTACGATCGTGAACGCTATCCGTCCAGGACAGCCTCCGCCTCGATCTCCACCTCGTAGTCTCCAATCAGGGCGCCGGCCTCGATCAGCGTGTGGGCCGTAAGGACCTCTTAAAAGAAGCGGCCATGGGCACGCGAAACGGGCTCCCACAACGATGCGTCCTTGAGATAGATGCGGGTGCGCACAACATCCGCCATGCTTCCGCCGAGCGCAGCGATTGATGCCGCGATCTTGTCGAGGATGTAAGTGGCCTGGGCGCCGGGGTCGCCCGGTGCGACGCAGCGATTGCTTCCATGGGTCGCGGTGGTCCCTGAAACCAGGATCCGGTCGCCCACCCGAACTGCGCGGCTGTATCCGGCAATCGGCTCCCAGACGCTGCCCGAGGATACACGCAACCTGTTCTCACGACCCGGCACCGGCACAGCCTTGTAGACCGATGGGATCGCGTCGAGGTGGTGGCTAAGATCGCCCGAGGCGGTCAGGAAGGGTGGCTTGCGATATTCGTCGCCGCAATCGCCCGGAATGGGCGTCGTGGCGGCGAATGCCGCGTCGAGCCGCATCTTGTCGTGTTCGTCCAGCGTGAAGCTGAAGACCTTCAGGTTATCGTCGCGATGTTCGTTTTGACCCAGCCGTGCGCCAATGATGGTGGCGGCTACAGCCGGATGTTCCAGGACCCAGCGGCTCGCCACATTGGAGATGGACACGCCGTGTTTGACGGCTATTTCCGATGCAGCTTTTAAGATGCCCTGGTAGACGGACCAGCCGCCCGCCGCATCAATAAAGCGCTTGTATTTCGATCGGCTCCAGTCGCGGATCGTTTCAGGCTCGGGCTGACCCAACCACTTTTCCGACAGGAAGCCGCCGCAGAGCGTGCCATAGGCCAGAAGCTTGACGCCCCTCGCCGTGCACAGGGCTGACAGGGCGCCCGCCGCGCGGCGGTCCACCAGCGAAAACGACACCTGGTTGCTGGCGATCTCGATGCCGTCGGACAAGGCGAGGCCGAGATGGGCCGCATCGAAATTGGTGAGGCCGAGAGCTCCGATTAGACCCTCTTCCTTCATCGCCTGCATTTCGTGCAGGGCATCGAGCCATGCCGGATGTTCAAACGTCCACCAATGGAACTGCAGGAGATCGACCTTGTCGACGCCGAGACGCTGCAGCCGGTCTTCGACCCCGCGTCGCACGACGTCGCGGGTCATCGGACCGGGTTCCGGGCACCATTTGGTAAAGGCGAGCGGACGACCGGTTCCGTCCGAATAGCGTTTCAGCAGATGCCCGGTGATGATTTCGGCAGAGC
>JARXAQ010000173.1 GCA_029865825.1 Rhizobium sp. | reverse complement strand
GCAGTTGCGATAAGAAGAACGGCAGCGATTTTTTGAGTGAATTTCATGTCCTGATCCTTTGTTTGAGATGCATGGTAGGTTCGCCCTGTCGCAAAGCCCAGACAGGGGCGGGGACCTGATTGGAGCCCCTATTTGAGCCCTGACGTGTATCGAGCGTGTGTTCACCAGGGGGCAGTTTTGTAAGCCATTGTACGAACGACGACATCATGGGATCGGTCGTGAGATGTTTGTAGATCGCCCCTGGGATGTGGTTTCAGCGGGCCTCGAGAGATCGGTGAGCCGGAGGACCGGCCCACAGTGCGTTGAGCAAACTCGGCTACGACTGCGATCCGCAGCTTATGCCGATACCGCGGGATCTTCCGGGCCAACTCGGAAGACCAAGAACTTGTTTCCCTCTGGATCACGGAAGTAAGCGCAATAAGATCCGTCGGGGTCCTCGGTTCTCATTCCAGGCGCACCTTCGTCCGTTCCACCCAACTTCAGTGCGAGGGCGTGGACGTCTCGAACTTGAGAGCGGGAGCCGGCTTGGAGAGCAACCATTCCGCCGTTCCCGACGTTGGCCCGCTGTCCGTTGAAGGGACTGATAACGCCAAACTCAGGTGCCCGCAGTCCATAGTAGACTGCCCTTCCCGGCTGGACGACGACTCGGCCAGCCCCAAAGACGGCAAAGATCTTATCGTAGAAGTCCGACGCAGCATCGAGGTTGTTGGTACCAACGGTCGTATGCCCAAGGAAACTCTTCATTTGAGTCATTACTATTCCTTTCCAATCACGGTTCACTCGAAGGCCGGATGGCCTCACGGTTCTCGAGGAAAAGGCGCTCTGCATGTGTATGGGATGTTTCTTGGACGATATCCTACTGTAACGAAGTGTCGCGCAATCAAAGCCACGTACACTCCAGTACAAACCGGGGCGTGTTCGTCACCGCGGGCCGGCGGACCCTGAAAGCTCTCGATCGACAATTCTTAGTCTGTCAGCGATAGCTGAAGCGGGACAGCGAAGATGATTGCTCTCCGTCATTCGCCCTCATCAACCGCCCGTGCGCTGCGGCGGATAGCCTGAGGTGGTTGTCCAAACGCACGAAGGAATGCCCGGCGCATGCGCTCTCTATCAGCGAACCCGGTCTCGGCTGCGACGTACTCTATGGGGTGACGACTTTGCTCCATCATCAGCCGGGCGGCTTCCAGACGCAGATGCTCGACGGCCTTGGCAGGTGACTGCCCAGTCTCCGACCGAAAGGCACGGCTAAACTGACGGGGACTGAGACGTGCGGCGTCTGCCAATTGCTCGACTGACAGGGTCGACTTGAGATTCTTTCTGGCGTAGTCGAGGGAGTTCTGGATACGATCGGATTTGGCATCCATCTTCAGCAGTTCTGAATGCTGGGACTGACCACCTGCGCGGCGGTGATAAAGGACTAACTTCTGGGCGACCGAGCGAGCAAGTTCTGGTCCGTAGTCTTTTTCGACCATTCCGAGGGCTAGATCGATTCCAGCACTCATGCCCGCGGACGTCCATATGTCTCCGTCGATGATGAAGATCCGATCCTCCTCCATCTTCACCTTGGGATAGCGCTCCTGCAGTTCGCGGGCAGACAACCAGTGAGTGGTCGCTCGCTTGCCATCGAGGAGCCCCGCCTGGGCAAGTACGAACGCCCCGGTGCAGATTGATGCGGTTCGTCTTGAAGCGACATTTGCTCGATGGGCGAAGTCTATCATTCGGGACGATGCCTCCGAGGTCACCATTCCGCCGCCGAAGATGACGGTGTCGAAATTGGGATCGTCAAATGCCTTGGTATCGACCGTGAGACCATGCGAGCTGTGGACCAGGCCCCCCTCCTCAGACAGCACGTCGATCTGATAGACGTTTTCGCCAGCGGAGACGTTGGCGAACTCGAACACCGAGATAGCCGCTAGGTACATGAGCTGAAAACCTGGGACGATGATAAATCCAATTCGCTGCAAATCGCATCTCCGATGTCCCGAAACGTTGCATATATGGCATTTGAGACGGACGGGATAGAGCGTACTTTTGTTTACGGCAAGCAATCAAGCTCGCTCTGAAAGAAGGATGCATGGCAATGAACACAATTGTACACAACGGAACCGCACTCGTCACAGGTGCATCCTCGGGGATAGGTGCGGTCTATGCAGATCGTCTCGCCCGGCGCGGCTACGACCTCATTCTGGTGGCACGTAGCGGAGACAAGCTGAAAGAACTGGCTGCACGCATCACTGACGAAACCGGGCGATCCGTCGAAACACTTTCCGCTGATCTAACGAGGACGGACGACCTGGCGCGTGTTGAGCAAGTGCTGCGCACCGACGCAAGCATCACCCTCCTCGTCAACAATGCTGGTGTCGGAGCCACTGCGCCGCTTCTGCAATCCGACATCGCGAAAATGCAAGCCATGGTGGCATTGAATGTTACCGGTCCAATGCGACTGACCTATGCCGTCGCTCCTGCCTTCGTCTCCCGCGGCACAGGTACGATTATCAACATCGCGTCTATCGTCGCCATTGCACCTGAGGTCCTCAACGGCGTCTATGGTGGTAGCAAGGCGTTCATCCTAGCCTTCAGCCAATCCCTCCATCACGAACTCGCCGACAAGGGCGTTCGGGTTCAGGCGGTGCTTCCCGGCGCGACCGCAACCGACTTCTGGGATGCTGCAGGGCTTCCAGTGGGCCATCTGCCCTCCGAGATCGTCATGTCTGCGACCGACATGGTCGATGCAGCACTTTCCGGTCTCGATCAGGGCGAACTGGTCACGATCCCCGCCTTGCCGAACATCGCCGACTGGAATGCCTTCGATACTGCGCGCTTGGCACTCAGTCCTAACCTGTCGCATGCTGCTCCCGCAGCTCGCTACTCAGCTTAAGCGTCTTTCCTAAATGCGTGGCTGCCCCGATCGTGAGGCAGTCACGGCATTGCTAGTCCGGAGACATCAGGCGATTTTCTATGGGATCGGTCCGCCCAAATAAAGACGCGGACCCCTTCAATCGTCAAGAATTATACACGCCGCAAGCGTTGCATCTGCCATGCTCGCGCTTAATCTTACCGCCTCAAATGTTCCATAAATAGGCGTTATCCTACGAAGTATGTCTGTTTAGATACTTACGCCATCTGACCAACCTGTGCCCGTTCGATCTCTATCAAGAGCGAGGCGGTTTTCTTAGCGCCAATTGAAGACAATGCTCTTGCTGACGATTGGCTTCACGCCGTCCGCCAACGCCCTTGCCCTGAGGTTGGCCTGCCACCCTGTCGAACTGGCCGCTGATAGATTGATATCTGGCAGCTCTCCCAGTCCTTTTGGACACGGAGACATATGCTTAGCGATACCCGCGGGCAGCTGCGGGATCCATTTTGTCGGAGGTCGGCTAGCATCGCGACCGCGGAACGACGGCCAGGAACGATCTTACCCGCGACCGAAGCACTGTCTGCGAGCTCGGCTATGGGCAGGGCGACGTCGAACCCTTCGGTGACCAGATAGCGCTGCGGACGTCGCCCGATTCGATGGCGGCCAATGGCTGACAATCTGCTATTCATAGCCGTACCTCAGTCATGTTCATAATGTCGGCACACTCAAAACGCCGCATCCCGACGTGCGCGCACAAATCTACCTTTCTGCGGGCAGGTCCGCTTCCACAAGGCGGTAATTATAGCCGCATTCCGGGAAGTTAAAACATCGCCGCGTAGGCGTGCCCTCTGACTTAAGGAACAACGCTCGCCGTGTCCGTGGGATCCGTGGGCAGGACAACGTCTCCAGGTGTTGGCCCTACCGGATCCGCCGCAGTCACGACCTCGTCACCCGGATCGACCACTGGATCCACTACCGGATCGACGATCGGTTCGACCAGTGCGGCTGAGGCGAGTTCTTCCCTGATCTCGTCGATCTTGCCGACGGCTGATCCGACGCCGAGCGTCATCTTTGCCCATTTGAGCATCTCATCATCGATCAAGGTGCCTGGCTTGGCAGCCGCTTCGAGTGCGGCACGCAGCGTTTCGTCATCGAGCGCTGCATCGGTGGGCAGAGTGTCAACACCGTTGGCGATTTCATAAGTCGCGTACGCGACAGCATAGTCGCGGATAGCGGCCATGCGCGGATCCGACGAGTTGAGGTATGCGTGATAGTTGCGGTTCAGCGAATTCAGACCTGCGAGCTTCGCCTCAAACGGCCGGGTTTTCGGCTTCTCCAAGGGAACGGATGCAAGCGTCGTCACGGGGTCTACTGGCTGGTTCGCGAATGATTTGGTGGCGGGTCGCTTTGCCTGTTTTTCAGAAAGCTGGCTTTTGCCAGATTTGGTCTTCTTGCCGGCGATCGTGGCGAAAGCATCCGTGAAGAAGTTGCCCTTCTGGCTGCGATCGATGCTGCGGGCTTCCCTAGTCTGAGATCCGCGGCCGTTTCCACCATTCTTGCCGCTGCTCTTCCCACCATCGTTACCTCCGCTCTTGCCGCCGCCATTGCCACCACCGCCCTTGTCTTTGGCGAAGGCGGCCGAAGCGCCAAACCCTGCTCCATCTGAAAATTGTGCAAAGGGTACGGCCGAAACACCCAGAGCGAGACAGGCCGTGGCGGCCAATTTGTTCAACTGCATTTGGTTCCTCCGCACGAGAACACCGTGATCGCATCTACACGGTCGACAGTTCCAACTTTCACACACAGCTCTAACCGCGCCGCTAAGACATCCATTTGAATTTTAGCAGATTCTTCGGTTAAGTCCCGCAGCCGTTGGTTGCGATAAGCCTGCGACCTTTGATAGGCAAAGGGAAGTCTGGCCGCTGAACGGCCTCTAAACAGTGGTGCGTTGCATGTCTGACGTCGCTGCCTTTGCGCGTAATTTGACAAGTGGCGACGCTGTTGTGCAGACCACGGCCGTCTTCCGCACCAGCTACAAGCGCGGCCCACACTAGATGGAAATAAAGCGTATCAACGTTGACGGCGCTACAGCTTTTGATGCGGGCGTGGGGCTAGTGATACGCGATCATGATGGGGCGTTGAGGTAGCTGTCGATGGCGGGTCTTCGGCTCGCATCCGTTCAAGACCTATAGTGTCCTCACCTATCTCGGTCTTGCTGAAGTCGAAGCTACAGCTGGTGAA
>JARXAQ010000100.1 GCA_029865825.1 Rhizobium sp. | reverse complement strand
CGGATCTTGAAGCTCTGCGATGGCGTGAAGTGAAGACGCGATTTGTTCAAGGCGACATGCCTCGAGTTCGAGCCGATCCCGCATCGGAGCCGTAATTCCGATGCGATCTGCATGACGGAGGTCATCAGCATTTGCTGCAAGGATGTCAGCCTGTCGCTCGCGGACCAGGCGCGCGGCGTTATGCAGCGCCTCTGCCTTTTGTGCAGTCGGCGCCAATGCAAGAACCCGCGATGCGGTCCGGGCCTGGTTCCCCAGATCAGCGATCATCGCATCGGCGTCTTCGGGTGACATCAGTGGAGGCGCCTCGGAACTGTCCAGAGGGCCACAGCGCTGGCCGGCTTTGCCAGCGACAGACTTTTCTGCAGTGTCTATATTTGAATTCATACTCTGCTCCCTGAGCGACCGCGCACTTGAGTTTGCAGCACGGATAAACTATCATAATAGAAGTTACCTCTATCTGCGAACAGCCAATCTTTCAAGTCGGGGATACAAAGGATGAAGCACGCAAGTTTCGGCGCTATGCCATGCCCTGTCGCCCGCAGCCTGGAACATGTCGGTGAGTGGTGGTCGATGCTGATCCTTCGGGACGCACTCCATGGCTACAAGCGCTTCGACGAATTCGAGCAAAGTCTGGGCATTGCCCCCGGCATACTCGCCAGACGGCTGAAGACACTTGTAGAGGCCGGAATGCTCGAGCGTCGCCAATACACCGCGAAGCCCCCCCGATACGAGTACCTCGTCACGGATCGGTGTCGTGACTTCGAAACGGTGCTTCACTCACTTCTAGCCTTTGGCAACCGGCACTTTTCGCCCGGCGAGCGGAACGTCGTAATCGTCGACTCCCAAACCGGGGTCGAGGCCGAACCAGTATTGATTGACAGCCGAAGTGGGCGTCCATTGTCCGATCCTCGATTTCAATGGGCGGCGGGGCCCGCAGCCGACGCAGAGGTCCAGCGGCGTTACGCAAAGGCATCTGCCTAGGCTGGGATCAATATCACTCTCATTTGGCCCGGCGATGCCTAACTCATCCCGCGGCTTGTCTGCACCAAATCGAGAGGATCGGTTCGTTCGGGGAAACCAGCTTCCAGGCAAATGATTTGTCCATAACCAACGCCCATCAAGGCAAGGGCAAGAGAAAGAACTCGGCCACATCATGAAGACGTCCTCCCTCGACGATATCTGCGAAGAAGAACGCGAAGACGAAAACGTCCAGGACCAACCTACTTCAAGCGCCGGCGCGCAGTGGCTGGGACTGCAATCTGCTAGCACCGCCAGCAAGGCGCTGATGAAGTCATTGGCTGGAGAGTTGGGCTACAGTTTCTATTTGCTGGCAAACATCCCCGTCGACCGCCATGGAGCGTTCCAGGACATTACGATTCTGACGAATTGGCCACCTAACGCACGGGCATCCTATTCCGAAAGCGAGATATTTTGCGAGAGTGAAGCGGTATCTCATTTTCGGCAAAGCATTCTGCCATTGAACGGCGGCAGCCAGATGTTTGGCCACGCGTGCGATCCAGTGAGCCGCGCCCGCGCGGCCAGGCTCCTAGGAAATTTCGGTATTCAGGCGACTTTCGCATTTACGCTGCACACTGCAGACGGCCAGCAATACATGTTTGCTTGCTCGCGGCGCGGTCCAGAACCAGAGATGAACGAACGCGGCGACACCCTGTCCCGCAGCATGAAGATCCTTGACACACTCAAGGATGCAAAGAATCCGATGAAGCAGCCATCAATCCAGCTGAGCCAGCGTGAGCGCGAATGTCTGGAATGGTGCGCAGCAGGAAAGACTGCGGAGGAGACTGCAATCATTACCAAGCTATCAGTACACACCGTCGAAAGTTACGTCCGCTCGGCAATGAGAAAACTTGGAGCGGTAAACCGCATGCATGCAGTGGCCAGGGCGATCCGCCTCAAGGCAATCTAGCGCCTTGAACGGATGTGAACCGGCGACGTCACGTTCATAAGAATCAGGAAGGGATCTGCTGCTCGGAATATATCGATATAAAAAGCGATGTCCAGAATTTGGGACCGGGTTGACCAGCCCTGCGTTTTGCCAGCTGTGGTCGCGTCCGAGTTTGCTTGCAAGTCATCGACTCGGCCTAATTCCTGCGACCCGTCGGGGTTGTCCCTCGACTGAAGCGCTCAAGAACGCAATCCTATCACTCGGCGTCATGCCGAAGGCCGAAGCGTTGCCGGTATTGGGTGGGCGTGAGACTTGTCACGCGCAGGAACACGCGCCGGAAGGCCGTCACGTCCGAATAGCCAACGCTCCAGGAAATCTGCTCCACGGGCAGATTAGTGGTTTCCAGCGCGTCGCGCGCCTTCATGATGCGGATCTGCTGAAGATATTCCGTCGGGCGAAGCCCCGTCGCCTTGACGAAGCGGCGTAGAAAGGTTCGTTCCGCAAGTCCCGCCCGACCGGCAAGTTCCGAAATGTCATGCGCCTCCGCAGCCTGCGCATGGACATGGTGCTGCACGCTGAGAATGGCGGCGTCACCATGGTCGAATTTGGGCACGAAGGCCTTGTAGACATCCTGGTTGCGGCGGGGCGGGTCCACGAGGAGGAACCGGGCCGTCGCCAGCATCGTCCCGACGCCCATGAGCTTTTCGACCACCGTCAGCCCCAGATCCGTCCAGGCCAGGATCCCGCCGGCCGTCATGATGTCGCCGTCGTCGATCACCATCTGCTCGGCCGCAAGCTCCAGCTTCGGATAGCGCGCCGCCAGTTCCTCGCTGAACGCCCAATGGGTCGTCACGCGTCGTCCATTGACCAGCCCGGTCTCCGCCAGAACGAAGGCCCCGGCGCAGATCGAGCCGATCGTGGCGCCTTTCTTGTGCATGGCCGCCATCCAGCGCGCCGCGACGGGCATCGGCTGCATATGCGCTGGCATGACGATGCTCGGCGGCGCGATCACATAGCCGAGACGGTGCGGCGCTCCCGGATGACTGTCCCAGCGACACACCACATCGTCGCCAGCAATCCGCCAATGCGAAACCCGGATGGTTCTCTGATGTTCAGCCTGCTGCGGCGCCCATTGGCTGGCAATGCGGAACAGATCAGTAAGGCCGTAAACCGCCGACAATTGACAGTCGGGATAGATCAGCAGCCCGATTTCCATCACGACGTCGGTCGGCTTTTTCATATTGTCACTTTCAGCATCATTAAAGTCATTTTCGCCACCTCTCTATGGAGCACGAATGGCCTACATCTGTCCATGTCGAAACGACGACAGAGCGCGAACCATCCGAGAAAGGAACGACCATGGCATCGATTGAACAAGGCTTCGGCCCGCTGGCCACACGCCGCGGCTTACTGATCACGGGCGGCGCAGCTGTCTCGCTCGCAGCCTTCAACATCCCCGCATTCGCCAAAACCCAAACCGCTTCCACGAACCAAGGAGACACCGAAATGACCAGCAGTTTCGTCATCACCAAGGACGGCGTTGAAATCTTCTACAAGGACTGGGGTCCGAAGGACGCGCAGCCGATCGTCTTCCATCACGGCTGGCCGTTGTCCTCGGACGACTGGGACGCCCAGATGCTCTTCTTCCTGTCGAAGGGTTATCGCGTCGTCGCCCATGATCGCCGCGGCCATGGCCGCTCCGCCCAGGTGGCCGACGGTCACGACATGGATCATTACGCCGCCGACGCCTTCGCCGTCGCAGAACGCTTGGACCTGAAGAACGCGGTTCATATCGGCCACTCCACGGGCGGCGGCGAAGTCGCCCGCTATGTCGCCAAGCACGGCCAGCCCTCGGGTCGCGTCGCCAAGGCCGTTCTCGTCTCGGCCGTTCCGCCGCTGATGCTTAAGACGGCGTCCAATCCGGAAGGCCTGCCGATCGAGGTGTTTGATGGCTTCCGCGCCGCTCTGGCAGGCAATCGCGCCCAGTTCTTCCGCGACGTTCCGGCCGGCCCGTTCTATGGCTTCAACCGAGAAGGCGCCAAGGTTCATGAAGGCGTCATCCAGAATTGGTGGCGCCAGGGCATGATGGGCGGCGCAAAGGCCCATTATGACGGCATCAAGGCCTTCTCGGAGACCGACCAGACGGAAGACCTCAAGGCGATCACCGTGCCGACGCTCGTCCTGCATGGCGAAGACGACCAGATCGTCCCGATCGCGGATTCGGCGCTGAAGTCGGCGAAGCTGTTGAAGAATGGCACGCTCAAGACGTATCCCGGTTTCTCGCACGGCATGCTCACCGTCAATGCCGATGTGCTGAACGAAGACCTGCTGGCCTTTATCAAGGCTTGATCTGCAGCGACGGGGAGAAGCTGCGGCAAACCTGCCGCAGCCGGCAGCCAGCGGTTTCCAACTGCGCGCCGTTGTTTGGCCGGCGCGCAGCAGGCAATCGTTCACGGCGGGTCCGAAGCCGCCGTGATCACAGCGGCATCGCCCACTTATTTCACAAGGCGAGGCCGGCCCTCACACCCCAGCGAATTGATTGACTACGACACAAGCTCGGGATCCCGTGAAGGGACGCGCCTACGAATGGGAGTTCCGTCGGACTACGGAAGTTCTGCCATCAAGACACGCGCTAGGCTGATGACATTGGAGCTGCCCCCTTGCTCGCCTCTTGCCTGGCGGATGTCGGAATCTGCCAACTACTCCCCGTTGGCGCTCATCACCTGTTCCTCCGCAGGAACCAATCGACCTTTTTCCGGAATGGCCAAAGTGAGCGCTTTCACCTCCTGTCCGGTCGAATGTGGGTGCAGTTCATCACCATTCATGACGCTGACCTGATCCGCTGCCTTTTCCTCCAGCTTAGCCCCAGAAACGCAAAAACCGCCCCTGGATAACAGAGGCGGTAAGGATGATTTGGCGGTTAGGTGCCTGTTATATCGGTGTGATCAGCGATTTATGCAGGAACTGGTTGCGGGGGCAGGATTTGAACCTGCGGCCTTCAGGTTATGAGCCTGACGAGCTACCGGGCTGCTCCACCCCGCGTCACCAGCGTAAATCCCGAAGGGATTTATCGCGACAAAGCAAACTCTCGAGTTTGCGTCTCTAC
>JARXAQ010000084.1 GCA_029865825.1 Rhizobium sp. | reverse complement strand
AGAACTCAGCAGGCATCCGGTCAAGACACGCCTATCGCTTACGGGCACCATCATCGTTGCCCGCGACCTCGCCCATTCCAAGATCCGCGAGCGCCTGGAAAAGGGTGAAGGCATGCCCGACTACATGAAGAACCATCCGGTCTACTACGCAGGGCCTGCCAAGACGCCGACCGGCTATGCCTCGGGCTCCTTCGGCCCGACGACCGCCGGGCGCATGGACAGCTATGTCGACCAGTTCCAGTCCTTCGGCGGCTCCATGGTGATGCTGGCAAAGGGCAACCGTTCGCGAGCCGTGCGCGAGGCCTGCAAGACCCATGGCGGCTTCTATCTCGGCTCGATCGGCGGTCCTGCCGCCCGCCTGGCCCAGGATTGCATCCGCAAGGTCGAAGTCCTGGAATACCCGGAACTCGGCATGGAAGCGGTCTGGAAGATCGAAGTTGAGGACTTCCCCGCCTTCATTGTCACCGACGACAAGGGCAACGACTTCTTCCAGGAGTTCAACCTCGGTTGATTATTTCGGCTCCCGAACATACCGCGACGTCAGGCATCGGGCGTCGCGGCGCCGAAACAGCATCAAAAACAGCAGGTTAAGCAGATCGGTCCGAATAAACTCGATTTTGCATCAATTACTTGTCGTAAGGGCAGCATTAAACCTTTCAAAATTATTTGGCCCTAGTATCTTTTTTGACCTGTATAGGGACCACGAGGATAACTGGAGTTGGCCGAATGACCACGGCAGCGCCGACCAAGACGCAGACACCGGACGTTGCGGCACAGATTACCTATGCCATGCGCTCCATGGGTGTCGCGCCCATCCCCCGCAATTACGAACTGTTCTACGAGGCCTTTATCGGCTCGAACCCCGCTCTGTCGCGCGAACTCGCGGCACTCGGAAGCCGGGCCAATCAAGAAGAACTCGACGCGATCGGACAGCAGTATTTCGCCCATCACCAGTCGCAGGCCATGGAAAACGTGCATTCGCGGCTGCTTGGCGAACTCGACAGCCTGCTGCGCGTGTTGCGCCAGGAACAGACGTCGCTCGAAAGCTACAACCGACTGCTCGGCGAAACCTACAGCCGCATCAACTCCAAGAGCAGCAACAGCGCCGACATTCTGCGCAGTGCGATCAACATCCTCACAGAGGCGACCGGCAACACCATGGCGCACGGCGAAGAGACCGTCGTGCAGATGGCCCAGCGCTCGCAGGAAATGGATGACGTCCGTCGCGAACTCGACGAGTACAAGCGGATCGCCAACACCGATTCCCTCACGCGCATCGCCAATCGCCGCGCTTTCGATGAGAAGCTGGCCTCGATCTATGTCGGCGGCACGCGCCCGCTCGCGGCCCTCATTCTGGCCGACATCGACAACTTCAAGAAGGTGAACGACGTCTACGGCCACCCGGTCGGCGACAAGATCCTGGCGACCGTGGCAACGGTTCTGCGCAGCAATGTCCGCAAGGATTGTTTCGTCGCGCGCACCGGCGGCGAGGAATTCGCCATCATCATTGAGGGCAATACGGCAGAAGAAGTGCAACAGTCCTGTGAGCGCGTGCGCACCGCCCTCGAAGCGACCCCTTTCAAGAACTCCAAGACCGGCATCAACTATGGGCCAATCACCATTTCGCTGGGCTACAGCATGGCGACGGATTCGGACGATGTCGGCGAACTCTATTCAAAGGCCGACATCGCTCTCTATTGCGCCAAGAATGCGGGCCGCAACCGCACACGCGCTTATGAAGAGGGGATGAAGAAGGACTTCACCAAGAGCTGGCTGATCTACAAGCGCTGATCTAAGCGCGCAGGCCTCACCACATCGTATTGGCGGCCCGTGCGGGCCACTCCCGGTCATAGGTCTCCTGGTCGAACTCGGCCTTTGCCGATTTCAGCATTTCACCTGCCGTCGGCAGGTCGGCTGCCGACACATGCCGCTCCGCATTCCAGAGATCGGCGCGCATGACGGCGCGGGCACACTGGAAATAGACCTCATCGATCGTTGTCACGACAACGCTGCGCGGATGTCGGCCATCCATCTCGAAGCTCTCGATCAGGCCGGGTTCGATGGAGATGACGGCGCGGCCGTTTACCCGCATCACGGAATTCGACCCCGGAATGAGAAACATCAGCGCCACGCGCGGATCGCGCACGATGTTGCGCAGCGAATCGATCCGGTTGTTGCCACGCCAGTCGGGAAGCGCCAGTGTCCGATCATCCTCGATCCGGACAACCGCCCCCGCATCGCCGCGCGGCGAGCAATCCAGACCCTCCGGCCCGACGGTTGCGAGCGCCATGAAGGGCGAGGACAGGATCATCCGCCGATAGGCCTCTGTCAGGAAAGGAACCACCTTGGCACTGGACGCCTCGCCGATGTCGCCGTAGAGCGCCGTCAACTGCTCTGGAGTTTCGATGATCGTCATGAAAGCACCTCCTTGCCCGCCCCGACCGGTTCCGGTCGCCGAGCGCTTAGAGGGGCTCCATGACAGGATCAAGACACCACGCGCTGATGATCCGCATGGGTCAGTCTGTCGGCAAGCAGAAAATCGCCGACCGCCCGGATTACCTCAGGCGCGCTGACAATACGACGGTGGCCGTGGCCATTGGCCCAAAGGTGGCGTATCCGCGGCGAGACGCCGATATAGCGCTGCGCATGGCCGACGTTCACCTCCTTGTCATCTTCGGCATGAACGACGAGCAGGGGCCGATCGAGCCGGCGCGCGACAGCCACACAGTCCAGATCCTCGATGGCCCGACCGCCCAGATCAATCGCCCGTGCCCGCAGCGCCGAAAGGCCTGGACGGCCAAGCCCGATCGCCGTAGCGAACCCGCTGAACACCTCGCCGATGCTGGACGGCGCACCGATCAACGCGATCCGCCTGGCTTCGAGCCGCCTGAAATCGTTGAAGATGGCGCCAGCCGCCATCATCACGGATGCGCCGCCGAACGAATGGCCGACAACACCATCGAAGCGGCCAAAATGCCGCTCAGCAGCCACGATCGCCTCGGCGGCAATCTTCAGGTCGAGCCGCCTCCCACTCGAAGCGCCATGACCCGGAAGGTCGAGAAGCACGACCTCGGCACCGGCATCCAGCAGGCCCATCGCAAGCTCTGTCAGATATTCGGCGCGGGATCCCCAGCCGTGGACAACGAGGATCCGCGCCGGCGTCTCTGCCTCTGGTGCGGTGGTGACTTGACCCAGATGATGTGCCGCCGCCATCCCGCGCGACAGCGCAAGGCGCACCATGGACGCCTGACGCAGCCGTTCGGCCCCGGCCTGGAACACGCGGCGCGCCTTGGCGCCCGTCGGCTTTCGCGACGGCGTACGGCAGAAGAGTTCGAAAGCCAGTCGCCCGGACAGGGTCGGCGACAGCCTCTCCAGTTGCGCGAAAGCCTGGCGGGTGACCTTGAGACCAAAGGATGTCATAGTCGGGGTTCCGATCATATGTTCAATATTGAACAATAAAGTACAAGAATGAACAAAAATCAAGCCTTCCCTTGGGATCACCCGCGATTTCGCAGCTGGATTTCCGTTGGCCGTGCCTGCCAGCTAATGCAACAGGCTCTCACCCGCGCACTTGCCCCCCTGGACATCAAGCCGCCGCATCTCGACATCCTCGTCAATCTCTATCGCTTCGAAGGCATTTCGCAGCAGGAACTGGCCCGCAAACTGCTCGTTGGCCGCTCCAACATGAGCATGCTGCTGCCGCAGATGGAGAAGCGCGGCTTGCTAGAACGCCGGGCAGACCAGCGCGACAAACGCGTCCTACGGCTCTTCCTCACCCCCGACGGACGATCCCTGAGCGAGAAGGCAATGGTCATCCAGACGGACTTGATCGAGCAAATGCTGTCGGCGACCCCGCTCGAAGACTGCACGCGCATGGCCGAAAGCATGGAGCGACTGATCCAGCGCATGCTGGCCGCAGACATCGGCGACGAGGACAATCCCGAGAGCGCCCTCAGCGCTGGTCGCGGCTGAGACCCTTTTCGGACAAGGCCTTCTCGTAGTCGGCGAACTTGTCCGGGCCGGTTTCGCCGAGTTCCCTGAGATAGATCCAGGTGAAGATGCCGGTATCATGGCCGTCATCGAAGCCGATCCTGACCGCATAATTGCCAGTCGGTGTCATCGCACGGATCGCGACGAGGCGTTTGCCCGGCACGGTGACCGCCTGGCCGGGTCCATGTCCCTGCACCTCGGCGGAGGGCGACAGGACCCGGAGCATTTCCGCAGGCAGGCTTACCGCAACACCGTCGTTGAAAGTCACAGTGAGTGTCCGGCGGTCCTTGGAGACCTTGAGTTCGCTGGGCCAGATATCAGACATGCAGGGGCTCGTCTCATTGCTCGATCGAGCGAAAGAGTTAGGGCGAAGGTCTTCGCCGTGCAAGCCATTTCGGGCCTACGTGTGTGAGCTCGCTTGACGCTGGAAGGGCACGGCCCCACATTGGGGGTAGAAGATGGAGTAATGACTTGCAGCACATTGCGCCCACGTTAGCGGCCACACCACTCGACGATCGTGGCGCCCCCATGATTGATCCGTTCGGCCGCGCGGTGACCTATCTCCGGGTTTCTGTGACCGACCGGTGCGATTTCCGCTGTACCTATTGCATGGCGGAAGACATGACCTTCCTGCCCAAGAAGGACCTGCTCACCCTGGAGGAGCTGGACCGGCTCTGTTCCGCCTTTATTGACAAGGGTGTGCGAAAGCTACGCCTGACCGGTGGCGAACCGCTGGTGCGCAAGAACATCATGCACCTGATCCGCGGCCTGTCGCGCCATCTCGGCAGCGGTCTGGACGAGTTGACGCTCACGACCAACGGCTCGCAACTTGCACGGTTTGCCGACGAACTGGCAGCCTCCGGTGTCCGACGCATCAATGTTTCGCTCGATACGCTCGATGCAGCGAAGTTCAAGGCAATCACCCGCTGGGGTGAGTTGGATCGCGTGATGGAGGGTATCCGCGCGGCACAAAAAGCCGGCATCGCGATCAAGCTCAACGCGGTGGCGCTCAAGGATTTCAACGAACACGAAATCCCGTCGCTGATGGAATTCGCCCATGGCGAGGGCATGGAGCTGACGCTGATCGAGACCATGCCGATGGGCGAGATCAGCGAGGACAGGACGGATCAGTACCTGCCTCTGTCATTGGTCAGGGAGCGGCTCGAAGAACGGTTCACGCTGACTGACATTCCCTTCCGCACTGGTGGGCCGGCCCGCTATGTCGAGGTGAAGGAAACGGGCGGACGCCTGGGTTTCATCACGCCCCTTACCCACAATTTCTGCGAAAGTTGCAACCGAGTGCGTTTGACCTGTACAGGGACGCTGTACATGTGCCTCGGCCAGGATGACGCAGCGGACCTGCGCACGGCCTTGCGCGCCTCCGAGGACAACGCCTACCTGTCCTCCGCGATCGATGAAGCGATCGGCCGCAAACCCAAGGGCCACGACTTCATCATCGACCGCACCCACAAGAAGCCGGCCGTTGGCCGCCATATGAGCGTCACCGGCGGCTGACCGCCACCGATGACGTGACGCTTCAAGCAGAGCGCCTGAAGTTTTGCTGGACGGAGCCTGCAATCTCGGTGCGGAAATGCCCGATCTTGTGCATCAGGATATCCACCCGCTGCCGCAATCCATGGATCTCGGCATTGTTTTCCTCGACCATGGCAGCATTCTGCTGGGTGATCAGTTCGACGTCACGCACAGCATTCGTCACCTCGCTGATGCCGGTCGACTGCTCCCGGGTTGCGGCCGAGATCGTCTCGACAAGTCCCTGGACCTCTTCGACCTGGTCGATGATCGACTGCAGCGCAACACCGGTATGTTCGACCAGTTCGACGCCGGAGCGCACCTGCTCGCCGGAGGCGGTGATCAGGCCCTTAATCTCCTTGGCGGCATTGGCTGAACGTTGAGCCAGTTCGCGGACTTCCTGCGCGACCACCGCAAAGCCGCGTCCCGCCTCACCTGCCCGGGCTGCCTCGACGCCGGCATTGAGCGCCAGAAGATTCGTCTGGAAGGCGATCTCGTCGATGACGCCGATGATCGTCGAGATCTTGTCCGACGACCGGCTGATCTCCGACATGGCGTCGACAGCCTTGCGCACCACGACGCCCGACTGGCGAGCATGATCGCGAGCCGACTGGACGGACTGGGCCGTGCGCCCTGCCCCGTCGGCCGTCGAGCGAACGACGTCGCTCAGATGCGACAGCGCCCGCACACTTTCCTCGAGCGCCGCCGCCTGCTGTTCCGTCCGGCGGGCGAGATCGTCGGCCGAGACGGCGAGATTTTCGGTTCCCGCATTGATGTCGGCACTGGCCGCACGCACCTCTTCAAGCGTCGCGCGGAGGGTCTCGACCGCCTGATTGTAGGTCGAGGCCATGGCAACGAAATCGGCCGGCAGATCGTCGCGCATGGTGACGTTCAACTGACCTTTCGCAAGCGCCTGCAACACGGATGACAGCGCCTCAAGCGCCGCGCGCTGGTCTGCCTCGACCCGCGCCCGTTCACGCGAGCGATGCGCGCTTTCCTGTTCCGAGTGCGCCCGGGCTGTGGCAGCCTCTTCCTCAAGCCGCTTGTTCTCAAGTGCGGCGTCCCGGAAGACGGTCACCGATCGCACCATGTCGCCGATCTCATCGCCACGATTGCGGCCCTCGATCGGGACCGAAAGGTCACCGCTGGCGAGCCGCGACATGACGCCGGTGATGCGCTTTAGCGGCGCCCGCAACGTCTCGATCAGCATCAACCCGCCGACGATGGCAAGCAGCGTGCCGACGACCATGGTGATGACAGAGATCGAGGCGGACCGTTCACTGTCCTCGCGGCCGATTTCCTGTGCGTGGCTGACGAAATTGCGCAACGTTTCCATGGCTTCGGAGACGTGTCCATTTGCCGAAAGGCGACGCGCTTGCCAGTCACGCCCGGCATCGAGCCTTTCCTGCGAGCCCGACAGAAGGGTTGCGAGCAACGGCTCGACCTTCTTGGGGAAATCCCGAAGCGCACTGTTCTTCGATCCGAGCTCCGAAATCCGGGTTGCCATGCCCGTCAGCAGTTCCGCCTTGGCGACAAGCGGCTCGCGGCCGGCATCGTCGAGCGAGCCCAGCAGTTGTTGGACCTTGAGCTCAGTCGTGGCGATCTCCATGACAGCCGAATCGACGAGCCCCATCAGTTCCTTTTGCTCTGCCACCAGTTTGTCGAGATTGACGAAACGATCGGCGGCAACATCGGAATTCTTGGCGCCCTGGAGGGTGATCTTCTGCTCGATCAGCACCAGGTCCGCGAGCACACGGCCGAGTTCCTGCGCCTTTGCGTCATCAGGTCCGTCGCTTTTTAGCGCCGCATCAATGCGAGCCAGGGCCGCAGAGACTTCGTCGACGAGGACCTTGCCCTTGGTCGAGACGATGGCTTCGGCCTTCGTGATATCCTTCTGCAATGGCGCGGCATAGAGCTTGGCTTCCGCCAGTTGCTCCTCGGGCGTAAATGCCATCTGCACGCCGACGCGCAGCTTGCCGAGCCGGTCGAGCAGGCTTTTGAACGCCGACGCGTCGAACAACAGCTCCTTGGCGAAACGTTCCTTGCCGGAAAGATCGGTGCGGACGAAATCGACTTGCTTCAGGATCGTCTGCCCCTCGGACTTCAGGCCAGTCACCATGTCGGTGAGCCCGGCATCGAGGGAATCGCGCCGCAGCTTGCTGTCCCAGAGCGCAGCAGCATCGTCGCGCATCAACGACGGCAGGTTGCGAAGCGCGCCGAGATCGGCGGTTTCGGCCTGCGTGGCAAGAACTCCGTCGAGGACGCCCAGTCCCTTCTCCTGCGAATCGATCGCCGCAAGGAGAGCGTCGCGGCTCTCCTCGGTCGGAGCCAGACTGAACTCCTGCAGCCCCTTCTGCAACTTCTCCAGATCGCTGATGTTGCCGATCGTGGCACGCGTGACGGTCATATGGCCGTTCAGCATGGTGGCGGTGCGGTAACCCAGCAGACCGACGCCTGCCATGAGGAATACGAGAGGAATAACGAATAGCAATACTTTGGTGACGATCCTGCGGCTTTGCAGGAGGCGATCTATAAAACTCATGGAACCCTCAGGGGGATCGACGGTTCTGCGCCAACATCGGCGCAGCGTCGAGTGGCCGGCGCCACCTCATGCGGAGCCGCGTCGAGATTGAGGGCAAGGCACTTGAACAATGGTTAATGCGGACCCCGCTTTTTGGCCTTTCGCAGGCTGCTACCGCAGGTTTTGCCGACAATTCCGGTTTCTCAACCCGGCCACTTGCTCTACAAGACAGCGCATGCATGGGAATTCCTGAAATGGCCTTATCCGAGAACACCCGAGGCGCGCTGCTGATGGCAGCCTCGATGGCGGGTTTCACCTTCAACGACGCCCTGACGAAATCGGTGACGGACGATTTGACCGTCGCCCAGATCATGTTCGTGCGGGGTGCCATCACCACGATGTTGGTCTATGCGGTCGCCCGGAGACTGGGTGCCCTCGACCACCTGCGCAACATCCTGCAGCCTCTGATCCTGTGCCGCATTGCGTTTGAGACAATCGCC